>JACMKN010000107.1 GCA_014380135.1 Deltaproteobacteria bacterium | reverse complement strand
TCAATGCTGGCGATCTACCACTCGCACCCGGAATCACCGGCCAGGCCTTCGGACGAGGATATTCGTATGGCCCTGACGCCGGGGGTCTCCCATGTCATCATTTCTCTGGCCGATCCCGGGCTGCCGGTCGTCAAGTCGTACAGGATCGATCAGGGCCAGGTAGCTCTCGAAGATATAAACAAAAAATAGTAAATCCATAGATAATATAAAAACTAAACCTTGACTGACCATACCCGCTTTGGATATAGTCAAATCACACTTACCCGGAGTTACGACGATGTCCGACGCAAAACAGACAAAGATTGATCTTGGCAACCTCAAGGCCGGCGGCTTCATCAAGGAGCGCGGCAAGGACCTCTTTACCGTTAGACTGCGGGTCCCCGGCGGACGCATGTCGGTCTCCAGGCTGAAGAAGATCGCCCAGGTGGCGGAAAAGTACGGCGGGGAATTCGTGCATCTGTCGGTGCGTCAGTCCATCGAACTGATCAACGTCAACTACAAAAATTTTGATTTCGTAGTCGAGGAGCTGGGTGAAGCCGCCCAGAAGGTCGCTTCCTGCGGAGCCAGGGTGCGCGTACCGGTGGCCTGCGGCGGTTGCGAGTACAACCCCAACGGCCTGGTGGACTCCCAGAAATCAGCCCTGGAAGTGGACGAAAAACTGTTCGGAACCACGACCGGGCACCACAAGTTCAAGGTGGCCTTTGCCGGCTGCCCCTTTGACTGTCCCAAGTCGGCCACCAACGATATCGGTTTTCAGGGTGCGATTTACCCGCAACTCGACATGCAGGCCTGCATAAGCTGCGGACTTTGCGCCAAGAGCTGCGTGCCCAAGGCAATTGTGACGGGAGAGGACAACAAACCGGTCTTCAGTGATGCCCCCTGCATCTGGTGTGGCGACTGTGTTAAGGTCTGCCCCACCAGTGCCTGGAGCGAGGCCAGGCGCGGCTACACGGTGCGAATCGGCGGCAAGTGGGGACGCAATCCACTGGTTGGCACCCTGTTCGCCACCTTCCTGCCGGAGGACAAGGTGGTCGATTTCATCGCCGACGTTTTGGAGTGGTACAAACTGAAAGCCGAAGGACTCGGGCGCATCAGGCTGGGCGACACGATCATCAAGGAAGGACCGCAGGCGCTACTGGATCACCTTCGCATACGGTTTCCAGAGTTCACGGTCGCCGAGACCATCGCTCCACAGGTTATTGCAACCCAGGTCGGTAAATAGACATCCGTTTAAAGTTTCAGGTTTATAAGTTTCATGTTTAAAGTTTATTTGCTTTGATCCTGACTTGAAACCTGAAACTTGTAACTAGAAACATCATAACCGAAAGGAATCTTCTCATGCAGACCATAGACCTCCGGGGAGTCAGCTGTCCCACCAACTTCGTCAAGGCCAAGCTGGCCCTGGAAGAAATCGAGGTTGGTGAAACGGCCCAAATCCTTCTGGATGACGGCGAACCGGTCAAGAATGTGCCACGCAGCCTTAAGGCCGAAGGCCATAAGCTGATCGGCTTGAAGCAGACCGATGAAGGGCACTACGTACTGGAACTGGAAAAAGCTGAAGAGTGATCCGGCCAACGATACGATGATTAGACAGAAACCACACAGAGACAGGCTGGCCGTATTCACCACGGTGCTTCCGCAGGTGGCGTCGGCGACCGGTCTGCACCGCGAAAAAGCCACATTGTTCGTGGGCGGGGAACTGCCGATCTATGAGACGATTGAAACCTTGTATGAAAGCTATTGCATGGCAGCCACCGATCTGTTCTATCTCAGCTTCGGCGCAATCGACTCATTCCACAATGGCGAAGAGATGGCGCGCCAGATCAAGAAAAATTTCAGCGTCAGGCTGATGGCCAGGATCGGATTCCCCGCCACCAGGGGTTTGATTGAGCGCATTTATGCCGCCGGAGTCGATCTGGTGGAAATTCCCCTGCCTGTATCCGGACCTGTCGGGGGACATGGTGCAGAGTTGCCGGCCTATTTACAGGATGCGGTTTCAATTTTCCCCAAATGGTCGGTATCGGCCACCCTGATTGCGGGTCATGAACCGCTTGACTCTCTGCTTAAAAACATCGATGTCTTGCCGAAAGCTGGTATTGTCCCGCTGGTGCTGTTCGGCGAACAGTCCAAGGCTTGTTCGCCCGACGAAAAGGGCGCAATTCTGGAACGTCTGCTGGCCAGTTGGAAACATCATCATGTGCAGCTGGAACCCTATCTGCCGCTGCTCGATTTCATGGCTCCGCTGGATGTCAGGAAACGGACGGGGCTATTGCGGGGAATTCTGGGTAAACTCAAGGAGCATCATAAGATGATCAGCTGCGATTTACGGCGGCACCTGCGTGTTCAGCAGGCTAGTGATTCGCTGGATTCGGCCGGGTTGTAAATGGACCCGCTCTCGCTGGACAAGCCGCTCAAAATCGACATGCGGCCGATGTGGCAGATCGTGCTCGATCGGACGACCCGCTATCAGGTGCTGGCGCTCCTGGCGGCAGTTGTCGCTGTAGTATATCAACTGTCACCGCCGACTGGCCTTTCCGCCAACGGATATCATGCCCTGATTCTTTTCGGTGCGACGATTTTCCTGTGGGTCTCCGGTCTGCTGCCGATAGCCGTGACCTCACTGCTGGCCATGGTCATGCTCCCCATATGCGGCATCATGAGCGAGAAACAGGCCTTTAGTCTGTTCGGGAACGAAGCGGTCTTCTTCATACTGGGGGCTTTCATCCTGGCGGCAGCCATGACCGGCACCGGACTATCCGCACGCCTGGCCCGCTTCATGCTGGTGCGCTTCGGCAGCACCCCCTTGAGGCTGGCCTGGACCCTGTTCCTGCTGGCAGCCGGTCTTTCGTTCTGCATGAGCGAGCATGCCGTGGCAGCGATGCTTTTTCCGGTGGTGACGGAAATCGTGGAAAGCCTGGGGGGCAAACCGGGCAAAAGCAATTACGCAAAACTGCTGCTGATGTCAATCGCCTGGGGCTGCATCATCGGCGGTATCGCCACCTTTCTTGGGGGCGCCCGGGCACCGCTGGCCGCCAGTATGCTGCGCGAAAGCCGCGGACTGGATTTTACCTTCGCCGAGTGGACCTCTGCGGCCCTGATGATTGTCATCCCGCTGCTGGTTGTGGGGTTCGTGGTTCTGCTCAAATTTTTTCCGATCGACGTTACCAGTGTGGAAAACGGCAGGCTCTTTCTCAATCGCAAGCGCCTGGAGGTGGGAAGGGTGTCGGCCAACGAGCTGATAACCGCGCTGATCGTAACCCTGACCATCGGCGGCTGGATGTTTTTCGGCAAACAGCTGGGGCTGGCGACCGTCGCCATACTGGCTACGGCGGCGCTGTTTGTGTTCCGGGTCGTAACCTGGCAGATGATTGAGGAATATGTC
>JACMKN010000106.1 GCA_014380135.1 Deltaproteobacteria bacterium | reverse complement strand
GGCTTCGGAGGCCTGTACTCTATCCAACTGAGCTAACCGCCCACATGGCGAATTGCAGATGAGTTTGCAGACGAGGATATCTACACTATTTCCAGGTTCAACTCAAGTCAAAAATCTGTCAATTTTAGATCTGCTCTGCTAGGATGAGCATCCGGGGGGTGACACAATGACTCGAAAACTGCTGCTGGCACTGCTGTTGCTGCTGATACCGGTTGCAGTATCGGCGGCCAATTTCAAATTCCAGAAGCTGCGGAGCGGAATATATGCCGCCATTGCCGAACCTGGCGGCAAGGCCGCCAGTAACTGCCTGATCATCGTTACCAGCTACCAGGTCATCCTGGCCGGTGCACATTTTGTACCCGAAACTACCAAAGAATTACTCGATTATGTCACTACACTGACGCCGATACCGGTGCGCTATATTATCCTTACTCACCACCATCGCGGTTTCAATCATATTGATTTCGATCTGCCGGCCAATGCCGAAATCATCGCCTCCGGTTCGACCTGGCAATCTCTGAGGAGTGAATTTCGCCAGATCAAGAATCAGGTCACTTTTTTTGACCGCGGTCTGACGATGAAGCGCGGCAACACCCTGATTGTTCTGAGTGCAACTGAAAAGGGACATAGCGAAGGTGATCTGTTTGTATATCTGCCGGAAGAGGGGGTGTTGTTTACCTCGGACCTGCTTTTCAACGATGTGGCCGGTTACATGGGGGATGGTTCTTTTCGCGACTGGATCGGCACTCTGGAAATCCTGTCCAGTATCGATGTGACTACGGTTGTACCGGGGTTGGGCGAGGTCACCAATGCCGATGGTATCCTGCGTTTTCAGACCTTTTTTCGCGCGTTTACCACCGAAGTTCTACGCCTGATCGCAAAGGGGCTGGAGGTCGAGGCCGCCAAACGCCAGTTTTCTCTGCCTCAGTACGAAAACATGCCGGGCTACAAGGCCTTGTTCGATGTCAACTTCCGGCGGTCCTACAACGAATTGAAAAATTTGAGATGACCTGTACTGAAATCCGGATCATAGGGCTGACGGGTGGCGTGGCCAGCGGCAAGAGCAGCGTTGCGCGACTGCTCGAAGAACAGGGAGTGCCGGTGATTGACGCCGATCAACTGGCACGTGACGCAGTTTTGCCGGGCAGCCCGGCGCTTGACAGCATAGCGCTTCTCTTCGGCAGTGGGGTTCTCGCCCCAGACGGAACGCTGGACCGCAAGCGCCTGGGGGCCTTGGTCTTTGCCGATTCAGGCAAGCGTAGCCAGTTGGAAAAAATACTGCATCCCGAGATTCGCAGGCTGGCAGATGAGCAAGTTGCCAGGGCTGTCGCCGAGGGGCACCGATTGCTGGTTTACATGGCGCCTCTTCTGATCGAGGCCGGTGCTGCCGATCGTGTCAGTGAAATCTGGGTTGTGACGGTGCCCCCCGAGATTCAGCTGGAACGCTTGATGGCCAGGGACGGCATCGGCAGAGAGGCGGCTCAGCGTATCATTGACAGCCAGATGCCTCTGGCTGAAAAGGCGGGTTACGGCCGGATTCTGATCAACAACAGCGGGACCCCGGAAGAAACACGTCAACTGGTAGCAGATATCTGGAAGAAAGAAACAGGTGAGTGACGATGAGTGAAAAAAAACATATCTTGAGATCCGGCCCGAGTCCGGCTCCCAAGCCGGATATGGTGCTGAACTGCTTTGCGGCTGTTCCGCGCGGTGCCGAAGAGATCGCGGCGTCCGAACTGGAAGCGCTCGGAATCAGTGCTCCCAAGCCGGGCAAGGGGGGGGTGGCGTTTGTCACTGACCGGACCGGCTTGTACAGCGCCAATCTCTGGCTGCGTACCGCCAGTCGTGTGCTGGTGCAGCTGGCGGTATTTCCCTGCAATGGCCCCGACGAACTTTATGCAGGGGTATTCGCAATTGCCTGGCCGGAACTGATAACTCCGACGATGACGCTGGCGGTGGACTGCAGCCTGCGCGATTCCGCTCTGACGCACTCCGGTTTTGTGGCGCTCAAGACCAAGGATGCCGTTGTGGACCGCATTCGTGAAGAATGCGGCAGTCGCCCCAACGTTGATACGGCCTCGCCGGACGTTCGCATCAATGTGCATCTGCACAAAAACGTCTGTACCGTCAGTCTCGACAGTTCGGGAGATTCGCTCGACCGTCGCGGCTACCGGATTGAGCGCAACGAGGCGCCCCTGCGGGAAACTTTGGCGGCAGCTGTCGTTGCCCTGACCGGTTGGGATGGTTCCGTACCGCTGGTCGATCCGATGTGCGGATCGGGTACGATTCCGGCCGAGGCGGCCCTGCTGGCGGCGCGGATGCCGCCCGGCCTGCAGCGACCTTTCGGATTCCAGCGCTGGCTGGATTTTGACGGTCGTTTGTGGGACAGGCTGATCAAGGAGGCCGAGGACGGAATACACAAACTTCCGGCCGGCTTGATAACCGGATATGATCAGGATGGTCGGGCGCTGCTGCTGGCGGCACGCAATATCGCCAAGGCCGGTCTGGAAGGGCAGGTCCACTTTTTTCATGCTGCACTGCAGGAGTTTCAGCCCGAGGGAGACCAGGGGGTTGTAATCATCAATCCACCCTACGGTATGCGCATGGGGGAAGAGTCGGAACTGAGGGAACTCTACTGCCAGATTGGTGACATCATGAAGAAGCGCTGCCGGGGATGGACCGGATACGTTCTGACCGGAAACCTGGAACTGGCCAAGTATATCGGTCTCAAGGCCTCACGGCGCTACGTACTGTTCAATGGTCCGATAGAATGCAGATTGCTGAAGTACGATCTTTATTGATATTCCATTCATAGCCGCCATTCGCTTAAAACCGGCAGACAACCTGATTGCGACCACTGCGTTTTGCCTCGTACAGCAGGTTGTCCACGCGGCTTAAGACATGGTCAAGGTTTTCTTCATGGGCATCGGTCCAGGTGCATCCGATGCTGGTTGTCACCCGGAGCGACAGTTCGCCAACCTGATAGGGTTCGCAGCTGACCGTATTCAAAATCCTGCATGAAATCTGTTTTGCTTCTTCACATGACGTGTTGGGGAGAAACAGCAGGAACTCTTCGCCGCCGTAACGTCCGAATACGTCGTAAGGGCGCAGTACGGTTTCAATCCTCCTGGTCAGGTCGTTCAGAATATTATCCCCAACCAGATGGCCATGGGTATCGTTGACGAGTTTGAAAAAATCGACATCGATCATGATGACCCCCAGCCCAACACCATCGGGCAGCTTTTCACGGGAGCGCTGCATCATGGAATACAGTTCGGCCGCACGAATCAGCAGTTGTCTGCGATTATATATTCCGGTCAGAGAATCGACGGTGGCCAGTGTCTCCAGCAGTTGGTAGGCCGTGCTGAGTGCGTCGGATTCGCGGACGATAACAACGTAGGAAGTCAGTGAAAGCAGCAGGAGAGCTATGAAAATGGTGGCAAGCGAATATACGAGGTGGTCCCGGAAACTGTTTTTCAGATCGCCGATGTCGCTGTATAATTCAAAGACTCCCACGACTTGCCCCCGTTCATTACGCACCGGCACATAGACCTCGGCCACATCAACTTCCATGCGCCGCTCATCAGACAGGTCGGTAATGCTCTGCCGGTTCTTGATAACCGACTGTCGCATGCCTCCAAGTGCATTGCCCAAGCGCAGGTTGCCTCTGTCGGACTTGCCGATCAGCGCCTGCTCAGTGCTGTAGATGATGCGTTTCTCACTGTTGTAGATTTTGATTTTTACGATATTGAACGGATGCAGAAAAAGCCTGATGTTAAGGTCGAGAGAGGCGATGTCGGCCGGATCTATTGAAAGAGTATCGGCGCCGTCTCTGGTTCTGGTGTGAATGAAGTTGCTTTCACTGGAAAGGAGCGCCAATGCTATTTTTTCCGAGTGAAATTCTGCATCATCGATAAGATTATTGCGGTTTTGCTGTGATATGACAGTAAATGAGAGAGCCAGAATCAGGATCAGGCTTGAAAAAACCAGCAGGAGATAGGTCTTTTTGAATCTTTCCGGCGAATCACTGGTTCCAAGGTTCTGAACAACGTCGGTTAAGAATCTCATGGCAAAGCTCCCGAAGCCAACCGATCAAAAATATATTGAAATGAATGCAGGATAATCTTTTTGCGGATACATCAATATTGTTAATAATATTTCAGATTATATATACCTGCAATAATTGTATTGTACACTCAAAATATGGGTTTTGATCCACTATTCCGGAAATTCCGGACTCGGATTGTCTGCATCACTCTTTCGTACAGCTGAATAAAAGGCGATAAATCAATATGCAGATAACAGCACTCTCATCTCGTGGAATGTGATACTGTGAAATGCAAAATCCCTTTAAACGGAATCAGCAGCAAAATGAGCAGTTATTTCAATAAACAGGGAAGAAAACCTACATGACGATAAGATGGTATCCGGGGCACATGGGCAAGGCTCTGGAAAAAATGTCTGAAGCAATACGCAAGATAGATGTTGTTATTGAAGTGCTTGACGCCCGCCTGCCTTCATCCAGCTCCAACCACCAGTTGCAGGAGATCAGACGCAACAAACCCTGCATCAAGGTGTTGAACAAGAATGATCTTGCTGATCCGATCGTTACCAAAGCCTGGGTTCGCAACTTTGAAGAAGAGTCCGGGGTTCACGCCCTGCCTTTGTCGGCCAAGCAGCTTTCCGAAACAAAGCAGCTGATCAAGCTCTGTCAACGGCTGGCGCCGAATCGCGGCAGGCCGGGTTGGCCATTGCGGGCCATGGTGTTCGGCATTCCGAACGTCGGCAAGTCCACCCTGATCAATACGCTGGCGGGCAAGGGCCTGGCAAAGGTCGGCGACAAACCGGCCATCACCACCTGTGCCCAGAAGATCGATCTGCACAACGGTATCATCCTCTCCGATACACCGGGGCTGCTCTGGCCGGATATGAGCGACCAGGAGGTAGCCTACCGGTTGGCAACCAGCGGCGCCATCGGGGCCAGTGCCCTCGATTATACCTGTGTAGGGCTTTTTGCGGCAGAATTCATGATGCGGCGCTATCCGCAACTGCTGGAGGAGCGTTATAAGTTTTCGGAAATGCCTGAAACGCCGACTGCGCTTCTGGAAACGATCGGGCGCCGGCTTGGTTGTCTGGTCAGCGGTGGCGGGATCGATATTCACAGGGCAGCAGAGGCTTTTTTGCGGGAGCTGCGGGCGGGCAAGATCGGGCGGGTCAGTCTGGAAGAGCCGGGTGATGTTGCCGATGTGAGCGAGGATGTCATACTGGAAGGGGAATCTGCGCAGGTTTAAGGAAGGAATTACTTGAAAAGAGGCCGCAGTCGCTTGAAAAGAGCGGCTGCGGCCTCTGCTTATTTTAATTCCGAAATTACAGTTTCAGTTTGTGGCAGAACAGACAGCGGTTCTTGGGGGGGTGGTTGGGTGGGAAAGCGACCCCCTTTTCCTTGTGGCATGGTTCGCAATATACTTCGGCGCCTTTTTTGTCAGGTTTGAAAAAGGTGCGTTTGAATAACGATGCGTCGGCTCCGGGAGCGTTTTTGTAGGCGGCGTCGTAGACAATCTTGTGCATTGTGTTATTCGGTACCGTCGTCGTCTTCTCCTTGCCGGTAATTCCGACAAATATCCCGATTACCAGTACAATCAGCCCCACAAACATCCAGTCACGCTTGTCAATTTTCATATACTAGCTTCCTTTTTAGAATATCAGTCTGATTTGATAAGGGAAAAATAGATGATCACCCCGCCAACCACCAGACCCGCGCCAATGAAGGGCAGCATCGATGACATCGAAAGGTCGTCACCCGGGGCCGGCATGGCATAGCGCAGGATTACGATCAGGCCCAGCAGCATGAAAAGTGTCAGCAGGACCGGTTTCGATCGTTTTATTACTCCGAAGAAGAAAACGGCAAGAATGAAAAACAGTACGGCAGGATGGGAAAAGACCTGCTTGATGCTCAGGTGCTGCATGGTATTGATCAAATTTGCTGTTTCGAAGGGGCGCAGTGTCTCGGTGGTTTTTTCGACCAGCTGTTGTTTGTCCATGGAGCTTTCTCCCTGCCGATCCGTTACCGGAATAGACGCTGAATATTAAAATATATAATCGATGCAGGCAAGGAAATAAATGAGCCCGCTTTAAAGCGGGCTCCGGACCTTCAACTCAGGAAATCCATGACTTTATCAAGAAAGCCCTTTTTCATCGGATGCACGTCTTCTCCGCTGATTTTTGCAAACTCTTCCAGCAGTTCTTTCTGCTTCCTGTTGAGGTTGGTGGGGGTTTCTACCCTGATAACGACCAGTTGATCACCGCGTCCGTATCCCTGCAGCGAGGGAATACCCTTGCCCTTCAGGCGATAGATTTTTCCTGACTGGGTCCCTTCCGGTATCTTCATCGCGACCTTACCGTCCAGGGTCGGCACGTCAAATTCGCACCCCAGTGAAGCCTGGATAAAGTTGATCGGTATCTCGCAGATTACGTTGTTGTC
>JACMKN010000105.1 GCA_014380135.1 Deltaproteobacteria bacterium | reverse complement strand
CATGCGCTTCGTCTTCTTTTCGGCAATCCTCTCCGGCGTCAAGGAAATCCGCGAGATCTTCCGTGAAGCCGAGGCCTGCGCCATCCGCGGTCAGCGCACCCTGCTGTTCGTCGATGAGATCCACCGCTTCAACAAATCTCAGCAGGACGCCTTCCTGCCCTATGTGGAGAAGGGGGTCGTCACGATAATCGGCGCCACCACCGAAAACCCCTCCTTTGAAGTGATCGCTCCGCTGCTTTCCCGCTGCCGGGTGCTGACCCTGCAGCAGCTGGAACCGGCGGCTATCCTGGATATCCTGAATCAGGCCATGACCGACACGGAGCGCGGCCTCGGCAAACCGGGACTGACGGCAACCGGGGAAGCGCTGGATTTCCTGGCCAATCAGGCCGACGGCGATGCCCGCAAGGCCCTCAACACGCTGGAGGTGGCGGCCGGACTTACTTCGACTCCGCTCAGCAACCGGGAGAAGAACGCCAGTATAACTCTTGAAATTGTCCAGGAGGCGCTGCAGAAAAAGGCGCTGCTGTACGACAAGGGGGGCGAGGAGCATTACAACGTCATTTCGGCCTTCATAAAAGCGCTGCGCGGCAGCGACCCGGATGCGGCACTATACTGGCTGGCACGCATGCTGGAAACGGGTGAAGATCCGCTCTTTATCCTGCGCCGTATGATCATCCTGGCCTCCGAGGACATCGGCAACGCCGACCCGCGCGCCCTGCAGGTGGCGGTCTCGGCGCTGCAGGCCTTCCAGATGATCGGCATGCCGGAAGGGCGCATCACCCTGGGACAGGCCGTAACCTACCTGGCCACCGCTCCCAAGTCCAACGCCTCCTACGTCGGCATCAACTCGGCCCTGGCCGAAGTCAGAAACAGCGGCGCCCTGCCGGTGCCGCTGCATGTCCGCAATGCACCCACCAGACTGATGAAGGAATTGGGCTACGGCAAGGGTTACCAGTACGCCCACGACTACGACGACGGCTACGCCGGCCAGGACTGTCTGCCGGAAAGACTGGCCGGGCGCAAGTTCTACCAGCCCCGCGGGCACGGCTATGAAAAAAACATCATCGAACGGATGGAGTGGCTGAAAAGCCGGAAAGACAAGCCCTCATGAAACCTTTTACCCTTGAGCGCAGCCAGACCCTGCCGGTTTCACCGGAACAGGCCTGGAACTTTTTTTCCGATCCCGGCAATCTGGTCAGGATCACCCCGCCTGACATGAACTTCCGCGTAACGTCACCGTCCCAGGGCGAGACCTACGCCGGCCAGATCATCACCTATAGCGTGCGCCCGTTGCTGGGTGTCGCCGTCGACTGGACAACCGAGATCACCCATGTGGAGCGCCCCAACTTCTTTGTTGACGAACAGCGCTTCGGACCGTATCGTTTCTGGCATCACCAGCACCGCTTTCGGGAAGTGGCCGGCGGAGTCGAGATGCATGATCTGGTTCATTACCTGCTTCATCATGACCAGTTGGCCGGGCTGATCAACCGCCTGATCGTGGCACCGCGCCTGCGGCGGATTTTCGACTACCGCAGCAGGATACTTAAAGAGATATTTCCGAATTAACGATTTGCATTCAATCATCTGTGGAGGAACCTACCTTGAAACGACTTGCAATCCTGACCAGCGGCGGCGACTGTTCCGGCATGAACGCCACCATCCGTGCGGCGGCCCGTACCGCCATCGCCAACGATGTGGAGATGATCGGCTACCGCAAGGGCTTTGCCGGACTGCTGAAAAACGACTTTCAGATACTGGATACCAGGTCGGTCTCCGGCATCCTGCAACGGGGCGGCACCTTCCTGCAGTCGGCCCGGTCTGCCGAGTTCCGCACCGAGGAGGGGCGCAAGATTGCGCTGGAGAACCTGCTGAAGGAAAAGGTCGAGGGACTGATCGTGATCGGGGGCGATGGATCGCTGAACGGTGCCCTGGCACTGGACCGGATGGGTTTTCCGGTGGTCGGCATCCCGGCCAGCATCGATAACGACATCCCCTACACCGACATGGCCCTGGGGGTGGATACGGCCCTCAACAACATCATCTACGCCGTGGACTGCATCAAGGACACCGCCAGTTCCCACGACCGGGCCTTCATCGTCGAGGTCATGGGACGCAACTCCGGCTACCTGGCCTCCACCTCCGCCATCGCAACGGGGGCCGAATTCGCGATCGTACCGGAGGTGGAATTCGATCTGTCCGAGATGTGCCACCAGCTACGCCGGCGCTATGACCAGGGACGAACCAACGCCCTGATCATCATGGCCGAAGGGGCCGGTCATGCCCAATCCATCGCCGACGGCATCAAGGATACGGTCGGTTTCGAGACGCGGGTGACGGTGCTGGGACACTATCAGCGCGGCGGTGCACCGACGGTTTTCGACCGCCTGCTGGGGAGCCGCTTTGGCCGCAAGTCGGTTGATCTACTGCTCTCGGGAACCAAAGGGGTCATGGTCGGCCTGGCGACCAATTCACTGAACATGACGCTGCTGGAGATGGTGGTCAATGGCGGACAGAAAAAACTGAACGAAGACTTGCTGCGCATGGCCGATATTCTGGGGATCTGATGCACGCAGCAAAGAGATTCCATAAGAAGCGCTCGGTCAAGTCCGGCCTGCCCCCCGGCAGCCTGGTACATATTGGCGATACTCCCAACGAATCGGTGGAGATCAACAGGATCTGCTACAATGCAGATAATATCGAGGAGCACCGATATCAACAGCTTGACGAATGCCTGCTGCCGCCCGAACCGGACAGAGTGACCTGGGTCAATGTGGAGGGGGTGCATGATGTGGAGGTCATTCGGCGGCTGGGCGAATGCCACTCCTTTCACCCGCTGGTTCTGGAAGATATCGTCAACACCGTGCAGCGTCCCAAGATTGAGGATTACGGTGATTATCTCTTCATCGTACTGCGCATGCTGCGTCCGAATGGGGAGCAGGATTTCAGCTCGGAGCAGCTCAGCCTGATACTGGGGCCTGACTACATCTTCACCTTTCAGGAGGGGCTTAAGGGCGACCCCTTCGACGCGATTCGCGAGCGGATCCGCACCGCCAAGGGCAAGCTGCGCGGAATGGGGAGCGATTATCTGGCCTACGCTCTGATCGACGCCATTGTGGACGGCTATTTCAGCGTACTGGAGGAGTTGGGGGAGCGGATTGTCAATGTGGAGGAAGAGCTGGCCCTGACTCCGGAACGGGGCACCCTGCATCTGATCAACGACTTGAAGAAGGAGATCATCTTTCTGCGCAAGACGGTCTGGCCGCTGCGCGAGGCGATATCTTTTCTGGAGCGGGGCGACAGCCAGCTGCTGAGTGATTCCACCAGGGTTTATTTCCGCGATGTCTATGATCACACCGTTCAGGTGATCGACACGGTCGAAACCTACCGGGACCTGCTTTCCGGAATGCTGGATCTTTACCTTTCCAGTATCAGCAACCGCACCAACGAGGTCATGAAGTTTCTGACCGTGATCGGTACGATCTTCATGCCGCTGACCTTTCTGGTGGGGGTCTACGGAATGAATTTCAAGAACATGCCGGAACTGGAGTGGCATAACGGTTACTTTGCCCTGTGGGGTGTTATGATCGCTATTTCGCTGCTGATGGTGGCATATTTCAGAAAAAGACGCTGGCTTTAATTGAATGGAGACGATATGACGCGACTGATACTCAAATGGGTACTTAATTCCTTTGCACTTTTTTTTGTCATGAAACTCATGGCCGGCATCCAGTTTGACCGCTTTCAGGATCTGCTGGTGGCAGCGCTGGTGATCGGCCTGCTGAACGCCTTCCTGCGCCCGGTCATCATCCTGCTGACCCTGCCGGTGACGATGCTGACGCTGGGACTCTTTACCCTGGTAATCAACGGCCTGATCTTCTATCTGGCGGCATACCTGGTAAGCGGATTCCATGTCACCGGCTTTGGTTCCGCCTTCCTGGCGGCCCTGCTCTTCAGTCTTTTCAGCTTTATACTCAACATGGCCTTTGGAACCAAAAAATGATCCTGCCGAGCAGAATGTGACCATCGACGCAGCACTTCTTTCCCAACTTGCCCAAACAATTCGGAAACATTGCTTATTTCAGCCGAATGACACGCTGATCGTGGCGCTCTCCGGCGGAGCCGATTCGACCGCTCTGCTGGATCTGCTGATCAGGCTGCCCGGATACGACCTGCGACTGGTGTCAGCCCATCTGAACCACTGCCTGCGCGGAGCCGAATCGGATGCGGATGAAGAGTTCTGCCGCAAACTGGCGGCCGGCCACGGAATACCCCTTGAAATCAGCCGGGTCGATGTCAAGGTGCTGGCGGAGAGCAAGGGACTGAATCTGGAAGATGCCGGTCGCCGCGCCCGCATCGCATTTCTGGATTCGATACGTGAAAAACACGGCGCCGCCGCCATCGTGACCGCCCATCACGGCGACGACCAGGCCGAAACCGTGCTGATGAGGCTGCTGCGCGGTTCCGGCATGACCGGACTCTCCGGGATGCCGTACCGCAACCGGCGCGGCTGTGTCCGGCCGCTGTTGGACGTGAGCCGCGCACAAATCGAACAATACCTGGCAGAGCGCGGGCTGGACTGGCGGGAAGATGCCAGCAACCTTGACACAAGTTTTCTGCGCAACCGCATCCGCCATGAACTGCTGCCGCTGCTGGAGCAGTACAATCCGGCCATCCGCCTCAACCTGACCGCCACAGCCGCGATTCTGGCGGACGAAGATGCGCTGCTGGAAGGGTTGGCGGAGCAGGCTTTTGACTCTTCGTGGCGCACTGAGGGCGGCGCTTATGTTTGCAGCATCGCTGAATTCAAAGCGCACCCGCCGGCCCTGCAGCGGCGGATTCTGCGGCATGTCTGCCGACGGCTGGCCGGAAACCTGGAAGGTTTCAACCTGGGACATATCGAATCGATCCGTCAACTGCTGGACTCACCCCGCCCGAACTCAAGGATCGCACTGCCGCAGAACATCAGCGCCCTGCGCGAGTACGACCGTGTTGTGCTGCGTTTCAGCGCAGAGCCATCTTTGAGTGTCGCTGACGATATTGTTATCGCAACCCCCGGACATTATCCGCTGCCGGGCGGCGGTATGTTGGCGGTTGAGATCTGCCCGGCAGCGTTTAACCTTGTTGACTTGCCGGCCGACAGAGTCTGCTTCGATCTCGACAGGACTCCCTTCCCCTGGCGGGTCCGCACCTTCCGCCCCGGTGACCGCATGGTACCGTTCGGCATGACCGGCCGAAAGAAGGTTAAGGATATTTTCATCGATGCCAAGCTGCCGTTATCCGAACGCAGGACGATTCCGCTGCTGTTCTGCTGCGGGGAACTGCTCTGGATTGCGGGTCTGCGGAGAGCGGATTCGGGGCGGGTAATCGACACGTCAACGACGATTGCAAAGGTTAGCTACATAAGGGACTGATCATCAATTCAGCTTGTCAAGCACACCTTCCTATGCTAGTTTTATAAAATTTTCAACGCCATACGCTGCATATCCAAACGGGGGTTTACCTTGAATCAGTTTTACAAGAATCTTTCACTTTGGCTGGTCATCAGCCTGATGATGATCCTGCTCTTCAACATGTTCAACAAACCGCGCCCAACCGCCGAGAAGATCAATTTCAGCGACTTCATGTCGCACATTGAATCCGGCAAGATCACGGCGGTCGTCATCCAGGGCAACGACATCTCCGGCAAGTTCGAGGGAAAGGACGGCAAGGAGTTCCACACCTACAAGCCCTTCTCGGATGCCGACCTGACCGAAAAGCTTCTGGACAAGAAAGTCACGATCAACGCCAAACCGGAAGAGGAAAAGTTCTCCTGGTTTTCAATCTTCATTTCATGGTTTCCACTGATTCTGCTGGTTGGCGTCTGGATCTTCTTCATGCGACAGATGCAGATGGGGGGCGGCAAGGCCATGTCGTTCGGCAAGAGTCGCGCCAAGCTGCTGACCGAAACCCAGGGGAAAATTACCTTTGAAGATGTGGCCGGTATCGAGGAGGCCAAGGAAGAGCTGCAGGAGATCATCGCCTTCCTGAAAGAGCCCAAGAAATTTACCGTACTGGGTGGAAAAATCCCCAAAGGGGTGCTGCTGGTCGGACCTCCCGGCACCGGCAAGACCCTGCTGGCCCGCGCTGTGGCCGGTGAGGCCGGGGTTCCCTTCTATTCGATCTCCGGATCAGACTTTGTCGAGATGTTTGTCGGCGTCGGCGCCAGCCGCGTGCGCGACCTGTTTCTGCAGGGCAAGAAAAGTGCCCCCTGCATTATCTTCATTGACGAGATCGATGCCGTGGGACGTCACCGCGGCGCCGGCATGGGTGGTGGCCATGACGAACGCGAACAGACCCTCAACCAGCTGCTGGTGGAGATGGATGGCTTTGAATCCAATGAGGGGGTCATCCTGATTGCCGCCACCAACCGCCCCGACGTGCTGGATCCGGCTCTGCTGCGCCCCGGCCGCTTCGACCGGCAGGTGGTAGTGCCCCGTCCGGATGTCAAGGGACGCGAAATGATCCTCAAGGTCCACTCCAAGAAGGTGCCGCTTTCCGATAAGGTCGATCTGGCGTTGATCGCCCGCGGCACGCCCGGCTTCTCCGGCGCCGATCTGGCCAACCTGGTCAATGAAGCGGCCCTGCTGGCCGCCCGCCTGAACAAGACCGTCGCTGAACCAAGTGATTTCGACAGTGCCAAGGACAAGGTCATGATGGGTGCCGAGCGGCGCAGCATGGTCATATCCGACGAGGAGAAGAAGAGCACCGCCTACCATGAAGCCGGCCATACGATGGTCGCCAAGCTGGTGCCCGGCACCGACCCGATTCACAAGGTGTCGATCATCCCCCGCGGCCGGGCTCTGGGTGTTACGATGCAGCTCCCGATCGAAGACAAGCACAGCTATTCCCGCGAATCCCTGCTGGCACGCATCGCCGTCCTGATGGGTGGACGGGCGGCCGAAGATCTTATATTCAACACCTTCACGACCGGAGCCGGCAACGACATCGAACGGGCCACCGATATGGCCCGCAAGATGGTCTGCGAATGGGGTATGAGCGACAAGATGGGACCGCTCTCCTTCGGCAAAAAGGACGAGTCGATCTTCCTCGGCCGCGAAATGGCCATGCACAAGAACTTCAGCGAAAAGACCGCCGAGCATATCGATGATGAGATCAAACGCATCGTCGACGAATCCTACAACCGCGCCCTGACCCTCTTGCGCGATAATCTGCAGAACCTCCACAAGTTGTCGGAGTGCCTGATCGAAAAGGAAAATCTGAGCGGGGCCGAGGTGGACGCGATTCTCGCCTCCGGCGGAACCTGCGCAGACAAGCCGGCTGCAGAAGAAACTCAGGCTCCACACACTGACATTAAGATCTGACATGATCGGCTTTTCTCCCAGGGCGCTGTCGGTCAGCACTCCAGGCCAGGCCAGGGCCGAGCTGGAACGGATCGGTGTTGATACCGGCGGCCTGGGCATGATGAGCGGCAAGATGCTGACCCGCTGCATCCATCTGCCAAACCTGCAATGTCGTCAGGCCAATATTCTCAAACAGGAGATGCTCTCTCTGGGTGGCGATGCCGCGGTTGCCCGCGGCACGGTGGCCTGCAGCATAAACGAAACGGATGTCATACTGATCGGCACGGACAAGCAGCTGCAGCAGCTCTGTGCCAAATTGCATGCACAACCCTTCGGTCTGCCGGCCCTGGCAGCCGCGCTTGACACGCTTCTGGCAAACATCAAACAGCCGCCCAAAAGGTGGCTGACATCCCGGCGCGAGTTTTCGCTGGAGCGCCCGTTGATCATGGGCATACTGAACCTCACCCCGGACTCGTTTTCAGACGGCGGCCGCTTTAACGATACCGAACGCGCTGTTGAGCATGCTCTGTTGATGGAGGCCGAAGGAGCCGACATCATCGACATCGGCGGTGAAAGTACGCGACCCGGTGCTCCACCGGTTCAGGCGGCCGAAGAGTCGGCGCGAATCATCCCGGTCATAGAGCGTCTTTCCGAAGTACTTCGTTGTGCCATCTCAGTAGACACCTGGAAGAGCGTTGTCGCCGACAGTGCGCTTTCCGCCGGCGCTGAAATCATAAATGACATCAGCGGCTTCAACTTTGACCCGCAGATGGCGGACGTTACGGCCAAAAGCGGCGCCGCGGCCGTGCTGATGCATACCCGCGGCAAACCGGACGAAATGCAGAAGGATACCGCCTACACCGGCCTGATGACCGAGGTCATTATAGGGCTGCAGGGCTCGCTTTCAATAGCGCTGGAAGCCGGCGTCGAGCAGAACCGCATCGCCATCGATCCCGGCATCGGATTCGGAAAAGATGCCGCCGGCAATCTGGAGATTTTGCGGCGCCTCCGTGAACTGACCGGTCTGGGATTACCGATTCTGACCGGAACATCCCGCAAATCCTTCATCGGGAAGATCCTGGGACATGAACCGGTCTCCGAACGGCTCTTCGGCACCGCCGCCACGGTGGCTCTCTCTGTCGCCAATGGTGCCTCGATCCTGCGGGTGCATGATGTACGTGCGATGCGGGATGTGGCCTACATGGCCCATGCCGTTTTGAAGCATTGAAATACCACACTCCACTCCAACAGGGGAAACATGGCGCCACTCTCCGACAGCCTCACCCTGCTGAATTTCTGTGACAAGCTCCTCGTAGCCGGTCTGATCTGCTGTTGTGCCCTGATACTGCGAAAAGAGGCCGCCCTGCGACTTCTGACGATTCTGGCCACGCTCTTTGCCGCGCAGGCTGTGACCCAGGCCAGCGGCCTTGCATCCACGGCCGCCTTTTTCAAGACCCTACTGTACTCTTCACCGATCATACTGGCGATAATTTTCCAGAGCGACATCAAACGGGCCCTGTTTTCGCTCTGGAAGCAACACAAGACTGAGGACGGCACGAGTCCGGAACTGACAACAACTGTCGATGAATTGTCCAAGGGTCTGCATGAACTGGCAGAACGCCGGATCGGCGCGCTGATCGTGATCGTTCGCCAGATGTCAATCGATCATCTGGTCCAGGTCGGAACCGAGATCGACGCCAAGGTGACCAGCGAACTGCTGAATTCAATCTTTCTGCCCTATTCCCCGATCCATGACGGTGCCGTCATCATTCAACGGGAAAAGATTACCAGCGCCGGATGTTTTCTGCCGCTGACCCAGAATCCGGACATAGCCAAAAGCTTCGGCACTCGCCACCGGGCAGCGCTGGGCATATCGGAACAGACCGATGTACTGGTACTGGTGGTTTCGGAAGAGACCGGCAAGATATCCATAGTTCACGACGGCAAGATAACCTATGATGCCGATCCGGCTGAAATTCGCCGGCTTTCCCGCAGGGCTATCGAAGGAAAACGAGCGACAAGGGCGCAGGCATCCGCTGATTAAACATACCAACTTCGCAGGAGTTAAATTGAAAATGAAAAAACTGTTCGGAACGGACGGCGTACGGGGCGTTGCCAATATATATCCCATGACAACCGAGATGGCCATGCAGCTGGGACGCGCTGCCGCCTATATTTTCAAAAGTTCCAGCAAACGCCGCCACCGTATCGTGATCGGCAAGGACACCCGCCTGTCCGGGTATATGCTGGAAAATGCCCTGGTGGCCGGCATCTGTTCGATGGGTGTCGATGTGCTGCTGGTCGGGCCGCTGCCGACACCCGGCATCGCCAACATCACCTCATCAATGCGGGCCGATGCCGGAGTCGTGATCTCCGCTTCACACAACGCCTTCCAGGACAACGGCATCAAATTCTTTTCCGCCGACGGCTTCAAACTGCCGGATGCAGTTGAGCTGAAGATTGAGAAACTGATCGAATCCAACAAAATAGATGCATTGCGCCCAACCGCCACCGAAGTCGGCAAGGCTTTCCGCCTCGACGACGCCGCTGGCCGCTACATCGTTTTCCTGAAAAACACCTTTCCACCGGAAATGGACCTCTCCGGCCTCAAGATCGTGCTGGACTGTGCCAACGGCGCCGCCTACAAGGTTGCTCCGGCCGTTTTTGAAGAATTGGGGGCCGAGGTAATAGCGCTGGGTATCAATCCCAACGGCACCAATATCAATGCCGGCTGCGGCTCGACCTGTCCATCGGTGATCAGTGAAGCGGTCAAACAGCATCGCGCCGATATCGGCATCGCCCTGGACGGAGACGCCGACCGGGTCATCGTCTGCGACGAATTCGGCAACGAGGTGGACGGCGACCACATCATGGCCATCTGCGCCAGCGACATGCTCAAGCGCAAACTACTCAAGAAGAAGACCCTGGTGGCAACCGTCATGAGCAACATGGGTCTGGACATAGCACTGCGCAAGTCGGGCGGCCAGATCATCAAGACCGATGTGGGCGATCGCTACGTCGTGGAAGCGATGCGCAAGGGTGGCTACAACCTGGGCGGCGAGCAGTCCGGCCACATGATCTTCCTGGATTACAGCACCACCGGTGACGGTATCCTCTCGGCCCTGAAACTTCTGGCGGTCATGCGGCGCGAGGAAAAACCGCTTTCGGAACTGGCCGAGATCATGATTCCGCTCCCCCAGGTACTCTGCAACACCCGGGTCAGCGAGAAGCACGATATCCTCTCTTTCAGCGATGTGGCCGCCAAAATCGCCGACGTCGAGCAGAAACTCGCTAACGAGGGACGGGTGCTTATCCGCTATTCCGGCACGGAACCGCTGCTGCGGGTCATGATCGAGGGACAGGACAAATACGAGATTACCACCTGGGCCAACGAGATCTGCGAACTGGTCAAGAAACATATCGGAGAGAAATAATGGCAAAACTGGGACTCAACGTCGATCATATAGCAACCGTCCGCCAGGCCCGGGGCGGAATCGAACCGGATCCGGTGACGGCGGCCGCCATCGGTGAACTGGCCGGAGCCGAGGGGATCACGATTCATCTGCGGGAAGATCGCCGTCATATCCAGGACCGCGACCTGGAGATCCTGCGCCGTACGGTCAAGACCAAGCTCAATCTGGAAATGGCCGCCACCCAGGAGATGGTACGCATCGCACTCCGCTTGAAGCCGGAACAGGTCACGCTGGTGCCGGAAAAAAGGCAGGAACTGACCACCGAAGGCGGCCTGGATGTCATCATCAACGCCAAGCAGATCGCCGACACGGTCAAGCGACTCAAGGACGGCGGCATTGTCGTCAGCCTGTTTGTCGATCCGAATCAGGAACAGATCAAGGCCGCCAACAAGACCGGCACGGATTACATTGAAATTCACACCGGCGCCTACGCCGAGGCACAATCCTGGAAGGAACAGCAACTGGAACTGGAAAACATCGACACCGCCATCAAACTGGCCCGCAAGGTGAGTCTGGGGGTCAACGCCGGCCATGGACTGAACTATGTCAACATCAAGGCGGTGGCGGCCCTGGGCGGCATTGAGGAGTACAATATCGGGCACTCGATCATTGCCCGCGCCATGCTGGTCGGGCTGGAGCGGGCCGTGCGCGACATGGTGGAACTTATCAAATACGCATGATCTACGGCATCGGCACCGACATCGCAGCCACCGACCGTTTCCAGCGCTTTCTTGATCAAGGCAACGAGGCCCTGCTGGAAAGGATCTTTACGTCGGCGGAACAGTCAGCCTGTCGCAAACGCAAGGACGCCGCATCCTGCCTGGCGGCCCGCTTTGCCGCCAAGGAGGCTTTCCTTAAGGCTCTTGGGACCGGCCTGCGCAATGGTATTTCCTGGCATGACATACAGGTTGTGAACGATGCGCTGGGCAAGCCGGAACTGATCCTGTCCGGCAAGGCTGCCGAGCAGTTTCAGTCCCAGGAATTAGGCCGCTCCCTGCTTTCTCTGTCGCACGACGGCGGATATGCCGTTGCAATGGTTGTCCTGGAGGTTTTATGAGAGTCGTAACCGCACATACCATGCAGGAGACCGACAAGCGGGCCATCGAGGAGTTTGCCATACCCGGAATCCGCTTGATGGAAAACGCCGGGCGGGTTTGCGTGGAAGAGATTACCGCAGAATTCGGCCTGAAAGGCAGCGCGCTGATCATGGCCGGCAAAGGCAACAACGGGGGTGACGGCTATGTCATTGCCCGTCTGCTGGCTGAGAAAGGATGGAGCGTCAAGGTCATCATTCTGGCGGAACGCGAACAGATCAGTGGCGACGCCGCAAGCAGCCTGGAAAAACTGCCCGCCGGGATGACTTTTTTTTGCAGCCAGGCGGGACAGCTGCCGGACCGGCACATGGAAGAGATCCTGAAGGCCGACCTGATTGTCGATGCCATGCTGGGCACCGGCCTGCGCAGCGATATCAGCGGAGTATACCTGGAGGCCATCGAACTGCTCAACGCTTCCGGCCGGCCGATAGTCTCCGTCGACATCCCCTCCGGCATTCACGGCACGACCGGGCGTGTGCTTGGCAACGCCATTCGGGCAGACATCACCATTACATTTGCCTTTGCAAAACTGGGGCTGGTCCTCTATCCGGGAGCCGAACACACCGGGCGGCTGGTGGTTGCCGATATCGGCATTCCGCAGACACTGATGGAAAGCGCCCCCGGATATGATTTCCTGAATCAGGAATCCATGCGCCCCACACTGCTCCGTCGTGATCGTCAAGCCCATAAGGGTGT
>JACMKN010000104.1 GCA_014380135.1 Deltaproteobacteria bacterium | reverse complement strand
TTAAATACTACCGGAGAACAAATGGATATCAAGAGAGGGTTTGTCTGATAATTTTGTAGGAATCAGGCCTGTTATTGTGTAGGAGAAAGTCTTACAAGAGGTGAGGGTTACGGAGGCTACCGTCGGGGAGGAAGCGAACTGATCGGTTAAAGCCGTTCATCATGCTGTAATAATTGATTGTTATGCTCATCAGGTTGTTTTTTCCTTTCGTCAAGGTGGGTAATTATCCGGACAGATGTCTCCCTCCCGTTCCACCCCCCATTCTGCTATCTCCCGTCATCGCTCGCTCCAGGTCCCTGTGTAGCCCGAGGCAGGCATCGGTCACCCCCGGCGGGGTAAGGGAATCCTTCTGTTGAGATCTTTTCGTTTTTATACGGTTATCCCCTTCCTGTTTCAGAATAGTTTGAATTTCACCATCGTTTGTCTTGTGTAGCGGCCGGACAAAAGCCAACTGAAACGGTCTGCTTTCATCTGCATTAAAAATGGGCCTGCACTGAGCAGACCCTTTTCATTTTCTCTTGTGGTTGCGGGGGCCGCCCTTGCGGCCCCCTTCCAGCTCACGACAATGTTACTTGCAGTTAGCCAGCGGACCGACACACATCGGCCGCATCATCTCGTTATCCTCGTGTGAAAGGATGTGGCAGTGCCAGACAAAGAGACCGGGGAGGTCGAACTTGGCTTTTACTCTGGCGACCGTCCCAGGATAGACGATGAACGTGTCCTTGGTGCCTGTCTCCCCGGCTTCGGGGCCGCTCACCGTACCAGCGACGAGTCGGGCGGGCGGTACCGTTATCCCATCCGCATCTGTCACCAGGTTCTGGTGGTCGACCACCTCGAACTGCACCTGATGAATGTGGATGGGGTGCGCATCGGCCGTGAAGTTGTATATTTCCCAGATCTCGGTGTCTCCCAGAGCCGGGTTCTCGGTGATGCCCTCCATAAAGGACTTCGGTACTGGGTTGCCATCGGCGTCGAGAACACCCAATCGTGCCGAAGTGGGCCCGAAAGCGTTACTCATATCCGGGGCGCAGGCAGCTTCGACAATGTTCCCGGCGTTCTCCTCCACACAGACCGTCATCGACATGTCTTCGTTAAGTGACAGCTTGCGGACGTTATCAGCGGATCCCAGCCGTGGAAGCGCCGGCAGGCGCAGCTTGGCGGCGGGCTTGGAGAGATCGGGGATTGTCTTATTGCCAACGATGAACTTCATCACCTTGCCGGTCGTTGCCGGATCGGCGACTGGGAAATCGGCACCCGGCACTCCACCACCGAAGGGCTCGTCCGGACCGATGTTGAGAAGCGTGATCTCGGTACCGACTGGTACGTTGGTGAAATCAACGATCACGTCGGCCCGTTCGGCCGGCCCCATCAGCAGGGTGTCGAGTTTCGCCGGTGCCGGGAGGAAGCCGCCGTCCGCGCCGATCTGCCAGAACGGCAGGCCGTTGTCATTCTTCAGGATGATGAACCGGGAGTCGCTGCCGTTGAGGAACCGGAGGCGATAGCGGCTCTGCTCCACGTTGAGGAAGGGCCAGGTCTTGCCGTTCACCACCATGGTGTTACCGAAGAACTCCGGGTTCCAGATTGGGGATACGTCGCTTCTGCCGTTGCCAAGCGCGGAAAAAACAGGAATGAACGGGATAACAAGATCCCCTGCATCCGGGAACTGCTCGGGATGAGCGGGGAATTTGAGCCCTTCGAAGAAGGCGCGGTTGTCCGGATAGAAGAGCTTGGTCTTGCCGGTCTCGTCCACGTTGAACGCCTTGTCCTGGATCACGATCGGAATCTCGCGGATGAGCTTCCTGGCCTGGGGATTGTTATTGGGATCGATGCCGGGCAGCGGCGCCGGACCGGGCAGTCCGAGCAGGAGATCCTTGAGGTCCCGGATCATGAAAAAGCCCGCTGGACCCGCGTACACATTGGCCCGCGTCATGCCAAGGGAGTGGTCGTGGTACCAGAGGGTGGAGGACCGTTGGTCGTTGCGGAACTGGTAGACAGCGAAGCCCTTGCCCCGGCCTGATCCGCCGAAAATATCGTCGTAGAGGGTCCCCTCGGTGGCGTAACTGTCGGGGATGTTGTTCGCGGCGGGGAGGTACCAGGCAGCCGGATAACCGTCGCTGTCGGGCTGGACGTGGGCACCATGCACGTGGGTGACGATGGGGACCGGACCGGTGTAAGGAGCCTGGCTCTGGCCGCGGCAGTCCGGCTTCATCATGTTCATCGTTGTCATGCCCATGTCATGGTCGATGCAGTCCTTGGCCGGATTGGCCCAGTGCAAAGTCTGGTCAATTGTAAGAAGGTGCGGGAGGAAATTCCCCGTGACGGGATCCTTCAGGTTGTTGACCCACTTTACCCGAGTCGGGAGGTCCTTGAGGTTCTCAATGGTCCAGGCGGGATAGTTGCGGGTCTCGGGCCGTCCCACCGCCCCGTAGCTCCACACGGTCGTCGGTCCAAGCAGCTTGCCGTTAATGTCCTTTACCGGCAGGATCTGCTGGTCGAACTGAACGACCTCGATCTCGTAGTAAGGGACGAACTTCCCGATGGACTTGTCGAATTTGACCCCCTTGGCCGGCATAACGGGCGGGATCACGAGCGGGGCTACGAACTGCGGGATCGTAGTGGGATCTAGCGTCCCACCGGGCACAAAAGCGAAACTGTCGGCGGCGCCCAGAGCCGCGAGCAGAGCGCCCAGGATAATACTTTTACTTTTCATGTTCATTACCTCCTGATTTGGTTGAAAATCCGATATTCCTCTCTCCTGTTCAAGCAAATGTCTGTTACCGGTCACCTCCTCTTTTTTTTGCCTGAAAAATCAAACAAACAGGCTTGTGGATTAATTTGCAAGCATTGGATTAGCTAAATGTTACCGGAGAAAAAAAGGATATCAAGAGGGGGTCTGTCTGATAATTTTGTAGGAATCGACTGGTTTTTGTGTAGGAGAAAGTCTTACAAAAAAATGGAGGTTACGGGGGGAGTCGCTGTCAGGGTGGGGGCGTTTTATTAGGAAAAACTGTTAATGGTGTTTTAAAAATTGATTGTTCAAGTCATTCCGATTATCTCTTTTCCCCTTTCGTCAAGTGGGATGGTCATCCGGATGGATGTCCCTCCCTCCGCCAGGCGGCTGATGTTCACCTCTCCTCCCAAGAGACGGGCACGCTCCCGCATGCCGATCAGGCCCAGCGAATCGGGATCCGAGATGCGGGTTTCGCTGATTCCCTTGCCGTTGTCAGTTACGCTGGCAACCAGCATATTTCCACTTCCTTCCAGGGTTATCCTGGCCAGTGTCGCTTCGGTATGGCGGCAGATGTTGGTCAGCGACTCCTGCACGACGCGGAACAGCGCCGTGGAACGGCAGCGGTCCAGTGTGTCGCAATCGAAGCTGCTGCTGACTTCGCAGATGATGCCCGATCTTTTCTGAAATTCCTGGGCCTGCCATTCGATGGCCGCCATGAGTCCCAGGTCATCCAGGATACCGGGCCGTAATTCAGATGAAATTCTCTGCACCGTCTTGATGGTTTCGTCGATGTATTTCAGCATTAGCGCTGTTTTTTCTTTCAACTGAGCGGATCCGGCCGGCAATCTGCCGCCCAGCCAGGCTACATCCATCTTGAGAGCCGTGAGCGATTGACCGAGTTCATCGTGAATCTCCCGGGCGATCATGGTTCTCTCCTCTTCTCGCACCGCCTGCAGATGCCTGGACAGGTTGCGCAACTGTTCATGTGAACTTCGCAACTCCTCCTCCGCCTGTTTTTGCGCAGCCAGCACCAGTTGACACTGCTGGTTTGCGTTAACCAGTTCCGCCGTCCGCTGCATGACCCGCTGTTCCAGTTGGGCATTCAGTCTGTTGATTTCCTCCTCGGCCTGCCTGTGTTCGCAGATCTCTTGCTGGAGCCGTTCATTCGAGGACTGCAATTCAAGTTTTCGTTTCATCACCTGTTCCGACATATCGCGAAAGGCATCTGAAAGGACGCCGATTTCGTCATGTGATGTGTGCTTTAGCCCAACCAGGTAATTTCCCTTCTTTATCTCCAGCGCCGCCCCGGTAATCTCGGTCAGAGGCCCGACAATCTGCCGGGTCATCAGGGAAATGGTGACTAGTACCGCCAAAACCCCTGCCAGCGAGATAACAAGACCAAAGCCGTGGGTATGCTTGAGCACGGCATGATATTCCTTTGCCGCCTTGCGGTTTTTTTCCGACATGGACTGCGTAACCCGCTGCAGAGCCAGGTCTATGGCTGTAATTCGTTTGTCGAGTTGGGCATCCACGACAGAAAGCGGGCCAGGCACTGTTGCCCCCTTGCGGATAAGCGGCAGCATTTCCAGTTCATAGATGCGGATTATGTCATTTATCGCCTGTTCCGCCTCACTGACATTTGCCAGCTCCTGCGGAGTTTCGACGGTTTTGCTCACCCTGCTCAACATTTCCAGGCTTTCCTTTTTGCAGGCTACCCACTCCCGGTCCGATTTGGCCAGATCCTGGTTGATAAGGGCATTGGCTATGATCTGGTACATTTCTTTGCCGATATGCTGGGAGTGCGTTGCCAATTCTTGATGCCCGGAAAGTTTCAGGGTCTCCTGGTAGAGTTTTTCAAGTTTCCCCAGAGCGGAATAGTTGAAGCCGACCACGGTGACTATCAGCAGCAGACAAAGGCCGAAACCGGCGGCAAGTTTTTTGCGGAGGCTGTTTTTCATAGATCCTTTCACTGAAACAGGAAGATATCGTCCTTGATTCTAAATCGGAACAGCAGGCCTGCCAAAGAGAAAAGGCCACTTCTCTTGAGAAAAGTGACCTTTTTGAAATTGGCATCCTGTAGCGGACACACTTTGAAGCACAGGTGATTCTTTTCGCCCTGACATCCATTTCGTTCAGCTATGTCTAAAAAAAATAATTTTATACACGGATGATGCCGTATTTCCGCATCCGGAAACGAAGAGTGCTGGGATTGAGACCAAGCAGCAGCGCTGCCCCGTTTTTTCCCTCAATTCGCCAAGCGGTTTTCTTGAGTACCTGGAGGATGAGATCGTGTTCCAGCGCGACCAGGTCTTTGACGTCCTGTGCTACCAGTTCCCCTGTCTTCCTGAACGTATCGAAGCGGTCCAATACCTGAAGCGCGGTCCCCTGGCTGATGATTACCGCCCGCTCGATGACACTTTCCAACTCCCGCACATTACCGGGCCAGTGGTACTCCTGAAGGGCGTTCAGGGTGTCTTTAGTCACGGTATCGATTTTCTTGCCAATTTTATTATTGAATTTGGTGACGAAATGATTGACCAGCAGCGGGATGTCTTCCTTGCGCTGCCTGAGTGGCGGCAGCGTGATGGGGAAAACATTGAGTCGGTAAAACAGGTCTTCCCGGAACTTGCCATTCTTGATCTCTTCCTGCAGATTCCGGTTGGTGGCCGCGATGATCCTTACATCGGTTTTTATGGTGCGGGGACTGCCCAATCGTTCAAACTCGCCGTCCTGAATGACCCGCAGCAGCTTGCATTGCAGCTCCATTGGCATCTCGCCGATTTCGTCGAGGAAAATGGTGCCGCCGTTGGCCAGTTCGAAGCGCCCGATCTGTCGTGCGGTTGCCCCGGTGAAGGCACCCCGTTCCCGCCCGAAGAGCTCGCTTTCAATCAGGTTCGCCGGCAGTGACGTGCAATTGACCGTTATCATCGACCGGTCTTTGCGGGAACTGCTGCTGTGGATGGCGCGTGCCACCACGCCCTTGCCGGTACCGGTTTCGCCCAGCAGAAGAACGGTTGCATTCATGGGCGCTACCTGTTCGACCCGCATGAAGACATTCGAGAGGGCATTGCTTTGACCAATGATCTCGCCGAAGTTGTACTGCCGGGCAACCTCCTGTTGCAGGTAAATGTTCTCGGCCTGGAGCCGGTCTTTCAGCAGCTTGATTTCGGCATAGGTACCCAGCAGTGATTCTTCCGCCCGCTTGCGTTCCTCTATTTCCTGCGTGAGCTGCAGATTCGCGCTGGTCAGCTCTCCGGTCCGCTCGCGTACCGTCTCTTCCAGCACCTTGTTGTAATTATCGATTTTTTTGTACAACAGACGCACTTCCAGCATGTTGTGGATACGCGTCTTTACTTCAACCAGATCAAACGGTTTGCTGATGAAATCCTTCGCGCCGGCTTCCAGCGCCCGCAGCTTGTGACCAGGTTGGGCGGTGATCACGAGGACCGGGATATAACCGTCCGTTTCGATTGCCTTCAGCCCTTCCATCACCTGGAATCCATCCATGCCGGGCATCTGCAGGTCGAGCAGGATCAGGTCGTAGTGATTCTTGAGGTAAAGCTCGCAAACCTTGCCCGGTTCCATCGTGGACGTGACGGAAAGATAGCCGGCACTGCTCAGCATCTG
>JACMKN010000103.1 GCA_014380135.1 Deltaproteobacteria bacterium | reverse complement strand
TTCCTTTACTGGTTCCAGGTGCAGGACAAGAGCATCAGTAATGAATATTCACTTAAAGCTGCGGAGATAACCAATTCGATCCTCAATAACCGTCGTGACGCTTCCTTTATTCGTGTCTCCCTGCCGTTCGAAGCTGACGAGCAGGCTGTGGTGGCAGCCGGAGAGCGCTTCATCAGGGATTTCATGCCGGCAGTGCGGGAGTTTTTACCGAAATAACGGGTTTTTGTATAGATGCTTTTAACATATCAGCGTTCATAACCGGGAAGACCAGAAAACCATGAACAACGCAGTAATATCCATAGCAGCCGCGCTGGCTCTGCTGGCGCTGGCCGGATTTTTCCTGTACCGGGAGAGGTCCCGTCCCGGGCTGTTCCTCTGTGCCGCGCTGGTGGTAACCGCCTTGCTGGAGCTGTTTGACCTGCAGGCGCTGGCGGCCTCCGGCGATGCCTTCTTCTGGAAAAAATGCGCTGTCATGGCCGAAGCTCTGCTCCCGGCGCTATGGATTCTCAGCAGTCTGACATTTGCCCGTCAAAGCGGCCCCTGGAAGATCGGGCGCCTGTTGCAGGGCTTGCTTGCAGTTACATTTCTGACCGCGCTGTTGCCGATCCTGTTGCCGCTCGATACATTTCTGTATGCCCCTGACTTTCCCGGCGAGAGTCTTGTCTTTCTCCAGAATGGCGGATTCTTCTATTATTTATGGATCATGGCCTGTCTGGTATTTGCGCTGATGCAATTCGAGAAGACCTTTGCCAACGCATCACCCGCCGCCCAATTCAAGATCAAGTATGACATCATCGGTCTTGGGACCATTCTGGCGGTCCTGATTTTTTATTACAGCCAGGCGTTGTTATACCGCACTCTTAACATGAATTATCTGCCGGTGCGTTCCTTTTTATACCTGGTGGCGACAGGCATGGCGGCCTACTCGCTGTCGTGCCGGCGCGGCAATGTCCGCATCGCGGTTTCACGCCAGGCGGCCTTCAAATCGGTTGTTCTTATCGCCGTGGGAGTATATCTGCTCCTGATCGGTTTGCTGGGCGAAGGGATGCAGCATTTCGGTTTTTCATTTCCGCGAACGGTAACGGTCTCCTTTGCGTTCCTGCTTGGGATTGCCCTGTTGATATTAATGCTGTCCGGAAGGGTCCGGCGCGAAGTTAAGGTGGTGCTGCACAAAAACTTTTATCAGAACAAGCATGATTACCGGACCCAGTGGCTGAATTTCACAATGCAGCTTTCCACATCGCGTTCGGGTGAGGAGCTCCTGCAGCGGATACTTTCTGCTTACTGCGACGTTTTCGGAATCGAGGGCGCGGCTCTATTTCTGTACGATGAGAGCTGCGACGGATACAGCATGACAGCCGGGTTTCAAATGAAGCCGATTGAGGATGTGATCCAGCGTGGAAATTCACTGATCAGCTTCATGAAAGAGCGGGCCTGGGTGGTTTGTATCAGGGATGACAATCCCGAAATCATGTCCGAGAATGGCCGGCTGTTCATGGAAAATCAGATCTCGTTCGTGGTCCCGCTTATCGATGGCGAACATATTGAAGGTTTCATCATGCTGGGCCGAGTCACCAAAGAGGATGAGGTCTACATCTATGAAGATTATGACCTGATGAAAACCATTGCGCGGCAGGCTGCTCTGGCCATACTTCATCAAAAACTGTCGGAACAGATTACCCTGGCCCGCGAAATAGAGGCGATCGGCAAAGTGGCAACCTTTGTTGCCCATGATTTGAAAAACCAGGTTTCAAACCTTTCGCTGATTGTGGAGAATGCTGCCAGACACATATCCAACCCGGAGTTTCAGCAGGACATGCTCGTCTCATTGGGAAATACCGTTGAAAAAATGCAAAAGCTGATCGCCAGTCTGAAAAACCTGGGAGAAAAGGAACTCTATACCCCACAGTCGGCCAACCTGCTGGAACTGGTAAAAAATACGGCCGCACTCTTTGCCGGCAGCAAGGTTATCGTTTCCGGAACGGCTCAGATGGTCCGTGTTGATGTGGAAGAGATCCAAAAGGTCGTTATGAATCTCCTGATGAACGCAGTCGAGGCTTCCGCTCCGGACCAGCAGCTGGTGCTGGAGGTCGGCGCAGCTGTCGGCGTGCCCTATGTCAGGGTGACGGATTGGGGCTGCGGCATGGCGGCCGGCTTTATCCGTACCGAATTGTTCAAGCCATTCAGAACATCCAAGAGTCAGGGGTTGGGTATCGGTTTATACCAGTGCCGCCAGATAGTTGAAGCACATGGCGGCCGGATTGAGGTGTCCAGCGTGCCGGGCAGCGGCTCGGTCTTTACGGTGTGGTTCAGGAACGATGCCGCTGGTGAGGAACTATCCGGCGTGTGAAGGATAATGAAAAATTCAGATGTTTGCTTCCAAGGAGATGTTTGTGGAAAAAATGCTGATAGTTGATGATAATGCGGATATTCGCCAGCAGCTCAAGTGGGGACTGGGGGATGAGTATGCGGTGCTGTTGGCCGGCGATGTAAACGAGGGGCTCAAGCTGTTCAAAAAGTTTCAGCCGGGAGTCGTGCTGCTTGATCTGGGTCTGCCGCCCCACGAGCATACCTCTGTTGAAGGTTTCCGTGGACTGGCCGAGATGCTGGACCTGAATCCTCATGTCAAGATTATCATGCTGACCGGCAACAGTGAGCGGGAAAATGCTTTGAAGGCCATGCAGCTGGGAGCCTATGACTTTTACCCGAAGCCGCCGGTTCTCAGCGAACTGAAGGTTATCATCGGGCGGGCCTTTCATCTGGCCAACATAGAGGAACAGAACCGCTCGCTGCAAACTGCGATCGAGCTGAAATCATCATTCTGCAACGGGATTATCGGCCAGTGCCCGGCCATGCAGACTGTCTTTTCCACGATCAAGAAGGTTGCCTCGTCGAATGTGTCGATATTTATTACAGGTGAGAGCGGCACCGGAAAAGAACTGGTGGCCCAGGCCATTCATCAGGCCGGTTTACGCAAGGGCGGGCCGTTCATCCCGATCAATTGCGGTGCCATACCGGACAATCTGCTGGAGTCGGAGCTGTTCGGCCACGAAAAAGGATCCTTTACCGGCGCCCACACTACCGTCCAGGGGAAACTGCAGTACGCCCATCAGGGGACGCTGTTTCTGGACGAGATCGGCGAGTTGCCCTTCAATCTGCAGGTGAAGCTGCTTCGCTTTCTGCAGGAAGGGGTCATCCAGCGGGTTGGCGGGCGCGAGGATATCACTATTGACACCCGTACGGTCTGTGCCACCAATGTGGATATCGCCAAGGCGATCGCAGAAGGGCGTTTCCGGGAGGACCTGTATTACCGGATCAGCGTCATAACTATAGCACTGCCGTCGCTCCGGGAGCGGGGCGATGATGTCCTGCTGCTGGCAAATTATTTCCTGCGTAAGTTCAGCGATGAGTACAAGAAGAAGGTGCGCCGCTTCAGTGCGGCGGCCATGAATTATCTCAGAACCTACGAGTGGCCGGGTAATGTGAGGGAGTTGCAGAACCGTATCCAGCGGGCGATCATCATGAGTGATGATGCCGTCATCGAACCGGGTGATCTGGGGGGTGTGATGGAAGCGCCGGCCTTGCCGGAGTCAGGGCAGCCGGTGATCACTCTGCGTGAGGCCAGGGACAAGGTTGAACGGGAGTTGCTTGCGGTTGCGATCGATCGTCATAATGGTAATATTGTGAAGGCGGCCGAGGAGTTGGGGGTCAGCCGGCCGACACTTTACGACCTGCTGAAGAAACACAGCCTGACACCGCTGCCAACGACTGATAAAGCGCCGGAGCAGCTTTCGTAGTTTCGGCAGCTGTTATCCCTCTGCGAAGAGGGACTTGATGTCAGAACAAACAACTTTCACCCAGGTGTAGGAGCCAAAATCATGAGGCAGCTAATCAAACGCCATATCGGCCAAATCTTGTTGGATGGCGGTTTTCTGCCCAATCGTGACCTTGATCGTGCCTTGGAGGAACAGAAGCATACCAAGGAACTATTAGGTCAGGTCCTGGTCAGGATGGGGCTGCTTAAAGAGCGGGATTTCAAGGTGCCGCTTATCGTGCAGCAACACTTGGGCGACATTGACGGCGCTGTAAGGATTGCCGCCGGCGAGCGACAGTTGCTGGGGGTTCTGCTGGTGCATTCCGGGCATATAACCAATCAACAGCTTGATCATGCCATTGCCGAGCAGAAAAGAAGTGGTGAAAAGCTGGGTGAGGTTTTCATGCGCCTCGGCCTGCTGTCGGAACGACAGCTGACCGCCCTGCTTGACTTCCAGAAGAACCAGTGCGGCGCGACCAGCGGTCCTCTACGACTTGGAGAACTGTTGATTGCAACCGGCTTTATCTCGCGAAAGCAGCTTGATGAGGCGCTTCAAAAACAGAGCATTTCCCATAAAAAGCTGGGCGAGGTGCTGATCGATGCGGGCTATGTCCGTCCCAGCCTTGTAAAATATGGAATCTGCCTGCAGAAGATGGTCATGGGCTCGGTGCTGGCCGCCATCCTTTCCCTGGGTATGAACGCCACAAGTTTTGCATCCAGTGCCAAATTCAAGTGGGATCCAAACACTGAAAGCGACCTGGCCGGGTACAAGCTGCATTATGGAGTCAAGGGGGAGGCTGCGACGAATCTTCTGGATGTGGGTCTGCAGACGACCGCCACCGTCAACGGACTTGACCCGGATAATACCTATGATTTTACAGTGACGGCCTACAATACCTCCGGCCTGGAAAGTTCATCTTCCAACGTTGTGACGGTCCTTGAATCAGTTCTTCCCGTCGTTTCGGTATCCAACCCGCTCAATAATGCCAAGGTAAACGATACGGTTCTGGTTCAGGCGAATGCCTTCGACAATGCCGGTGTGGCAAAGGTCGAGTTCTATGTGAATGACGTTTTGACTTCGTCCGCCAGCGCTGCGCCCTATCAGTTCTACTGGAACACCCAGGCAGTTGCTCCCGGGGCGTACAACCTTACTGCCAAGGCGTTTGATGCCGCCGGAAATGCGGGTGTTTCTACTGTCTCTCTGATGGTGGTCAAAGATGTGAATCCGCCCACCGTTTCCAGCATTTTACCTTTGCAGGGCAGTTCCCTGAGCGGATCGGTAAATGTTTCCTGCAGTGCTTCAGACGACGTCGGCGTCAGCAAGGTCGAGTTTTATGCTAACGGCGCCATGGTAGCGGCCGTTAATACTGCGCCATATAATTATGCATGGGATACTACAGCCGTTGCAAACGGCTCATACACACTGACCGCCAAGGCTTATGATGCAGCCGGAAATGTGGGCCAGACCGGGAACCTGGTGGTCTCCGTGTCCAACAATGCGCCTTCTGCGGAGCCGCTTACCGTGCTCAACGCTGCTCCGTCGGCACCGCTTGATATTGCCCACGCATTGCAGGCACTGCAGATTGCCGTCGGCATACTGTCTCCGACTGACGCCCAAAAAAACCAACTGGACGTGGCGCCCTACAGCAACGGGCAGTCGGTTCCGGATGGCAAAATTGACGTCAGCGATGCGCTGGTGATTCTTTCAAAAGTTACCGGGAAGATTTAGGCTGGGTCAGATTCAAAGGCAAATCCCCCTGGCCCCTTTCAAAAAGGGGGGACTTAAAAGCTTCCCCCTTTGCAAAGGGGGATTGAGGGGGATTTGCCTTTGAGTTGAAGATCCGGGAAAATTCCGACAAACAAAAAAGGCGCTGCTTTCGCAACGCCTTTTCTGTTTGTATCGAGTCTGACGAAGAACTATCAGGCTTCTTTGTTGTTCGTGCGGCGTTTGCCGTAGACGGCCAGACCAAGCAGACCGGCGCCGAGCAGAACCATTGTGCCGGGCTCTGGGACAGCGCTTGATGCTGAAAACGCAAGAGTTGTTACTCCATTATCATATGAGTTAAAAATCCAATTGCCTGGAGTCTGGTCATATTCGATATCACCACCGGTAATATCAAATAAACCTTTCCCTGTTAGAGATAATAATGATCCTTGAACATCTGACAAAACTGATGTCATGCTAAATGAATACGTTTTTCCATCCTTGGTGATTGTCCACAGTGGATTCACAGGTGTCGGATACATTGTAGGTTTAAAGAAAAAATCAGTGTATGTAGCATCTGTTCCTTCTGTAATTGCAGTATAGTCACCAGTTGCCCCTAATCCTGTTTTTACTGAAAAGTCGCTATCAATAAAATGAATACCAGTTGCTGTAGCTGCAGTAACTGGATTTGCATTTGAATCCAGTCCTGTTGCATTCTTGAGATTTATGGAACCAGTGAAATCAATTGTACCGCTAATTGGTATTGCCATTGCACTCGTTGCCATCATCAACATCGCCCCTGCCAGTAATGCTACCATCTTTTTCATTGTTCATTCCTCCTCTTTTGGGTTATTGCGGGTTTCGCAATTAAGAAATCATTTAGGTATATGACCTATTAGCAATAGTGATGCCAATTTGTATATGACTGTAAATACACATTATTTGTTTGCTGACTCGGTATGTATATATTGAATGTAAAAAAAACCAACATTAGAGAGGCAAGGGTGAAGGGTGAAGGTTTACCCTGAACGGAGTCGAAGGGGGCTTTTCTGTAGGGGCGATTCCGGCGGGTCGCCCTGTTGCTATTGCCGACCAGAAATCTTGTTCGTATGAACCTAATTCAAAGGCAGGGCGACCGGACCGGTTCGCCCCTGCGGGAAACAAAATGTAGGGGCACCCCCTTGCGGGTGCCCGGTTTTTGGGGGGTGGGGAAGGGTGTAAAGTTTTCCGAGTGGGGGGGGAACGTGCGAAAGCTGAATAAAAATATTGCCAAGTGTACGCTAAAAGGGTATGTTAAATCATGGTTTTTGTCGAAACAGCATATTTTACACGGGTCATTGCAGACTATCTTTCTGATGAAGAACAAGGAAAGCTACAGTCTCACTTGGTTGACCATCCTGACGATGGCGATGTTATCAAGGGAACGGGCGGTATCCGGAAGATCCGCTGGGGTGCTAAGGGCAAGGGCAAAAGCGGTGGCGTGCGAGTGATTTATTACTGGCGAACAGCAAAAGGCCACATCTATCTGCTCAGTATCTACGGCAAGAACGAAGCGAGCGACCTGACAGAGAAGGAAAAAGAACAGCTTAAAAAAATGGTGGAGGTATGGAACCGATGAAAAATAAACGTAACCTATTTGAAGAGTTGGTACAGGGTATTGAAGATATTAACCAGCATCTTGCCGGCAAGATCACACTGAAAACCTATACAGTTGAATCAAAACCAAGGCAGGAGGTCACTCCTGAGATGATCAGGGATACGCGTGAAAAGCTGAATCTCTCACGCCCTGTATTTGCTCACGAACTGCATGTCTCTCCCCGTACCCTTGAAAAATGGGAGCAGGGCCGGACAAAGCCTAACGATCAGGCAGCCACCCTTATCATGATGGTACGAAAGTTTCCCGATACCCTGCAAAGGCTGAAACAGTTGGCTGCGTAGAATAAAAATGCACTGTAAAATTATCCAACATTGCAATGGCGGCAGGGGGATGTTTGCCCGGAATCATGCCGCCTTTTTAAGAGCCTCCCAACCAATGCAGGCCAGTTTCACGGTCTTGGGGATCGGCCGGGCTCCGGAGCTGTAGGCGCTGATGGTACGTGGCGTCACGCCAATCGCTTCGGCCGCCTGCTTCAGACTAAGGCCGTAACGGGCCCGCCATCCGGCAAAGAATCGGGTGTTTTCATCGGGTGCGTTTTGTGCCTGGGCATCCATCCAGAGGGTATCGGCGCCAATCTGAATATCAAGATCAAGCCACTCAACAGTCCAGCCCCATTCATCCACAACCGCTTTGGCAAATTCGGCGGCATCCCGCAATCGGATCAAGCCGGGGTTTTCGGCGAAAAAAGGTATAAAATCAACGGTGAAAACGGCATTGTTCCTGAAAACAAGTTTCATTTTGTAATCAGCAAGGGGTTCAACCTGCTGCAAGCGAGGCCGGGTCATGTGTGCCATAGCTTCCATTCCTCCATCAGTTCGTTGTGGTTGGTTTTTATCCATAACAGCACTTCTTGTTTAAGATCAGCCGGAATCATTCCAATGCATTCCATGGTTTCAAGGCTGATTGTCGCATCATCGCTGCCACCAATCAGGTGTACGTGCGGTGGGTTATGATCCCGTTCACGAATTTGCAGGGCGTACTTGTTTTTGAAGCGCTGCTTGGTTGTCATATTCGTGATTGTATGGAAACTATTTCCATATGTCAATGGCGAGTTATTTCAGACGGTGATGATATGTTTTTAAATGG
>JACMKN010000102.1 GCA_014380135.1 Deltaproteobacteria bacterium | reverse complement strand
TGCGGTCGTTCTACCCGCCTTGTTGCACTCTTCAAAGGCAAGGCCTTTGACTCTCCTCCGGCCAGTTCACGCACCTCGGCTTCGGTCAGATAGCGAAACTGCCCTGTCCGGAGAGTGCCGATTGACAGGCTGCCGTAGCGGATTCTTTTCAGCCGCACCACCGACAGGCTGACCGCCTCGCACATGCGCCGCACCTGACGGTTACGCCCTTCGTGAATTGCGACCGAGATCCAATCATTCTGATCCCCGCTTTTTACCAATTGCACAACGGCCGGAGCGGTCTTGCCATCTTCCAGCTCAACACCTTCCGCCATACGTTTCAACTGCTGTTCGATGATCTTGCCGCGCACCCGCACGTGATATTCCTTCTCCACCTCGTGGCGGGGGTGCATCAGGCGGTTGGCCCATTCTCCATCGTTGGTCAGGAGCAGGAGCCCCTCGGTGTTGTAATCCAGCCGTCCCACCGGGTAGACCCGCTCCGGCACATCCTGCAGCAGATCGGTCACCAGCTTGCGACCCTGGTCGTCTTTGAGGGCGGTGATGTAACCGGTCGGTTTGTTGAGCAGGATATAGAGCCGCTGTTCGCTGATGCTCAACGACTTGCCGTTGACAGTGATCGTGTCGACCGCCGGATCGGCCTTTGTGCCGAGTTCGGTCACGACAACGCCGTTGACGCTTACCTGTCCGTTCAGAATCAACTCTTCCGAAGCGCGCCGCGAGGTGATCCCGGCGGCGGAGATTATTTTTTGCAGACGTTCTAGCATGTTACCTCTCTATTCAGGGCAGATTAATTATGACTTGGTATTGTTTGATATGTTTGCAGGGACCATCAATTTTCGGGTTATACAATGGAGTATGATTGCCGTTATGTCAACACTGCACCCCGGTAAACATGTCGTTCATCAGCTATGTGCACATATTAAATAAATCTTGCTAATCCGGATGCAGGGTTGTATGTATACAGCTATCTGAAACCAGCAAATGATCAAAGGAGAAAAAAATGTTCGAATCTGCTCTTGTATCTGGTCTCTTGACACTCGTTGTATTGGTTGCGTTTATGGTGGCTTGTCCGGTTCTGTGCTTCTTTTTTTCAATCTTCTCTGACAGTATTAACATTAACGGTGTTTTTGAAAAAATCGGCATATCTTTCGTAAGTCTGATTTTTATCCCCTTTGTCCTCTTTTTCAAGATAATCGACGCGATTACATCTCCCTTCATTGAGCCCAGAATGAAACACGCCATTGCCAACGTCAACAGCCTGAGAGCCAGCGACTAGCAAGTTCCCTGGACAGAGAGTCCCGATAAAACAGGGCGAAGCGGATTTATCTGCTTCGCCCTGTTTTATTTGGTCCTTCGACTAGTCAAGTTACAAATTAATGCTATGTTTAAACGAACTACCTGCCGGGGTGTGGCTATAATATACGGATAGTGGAAGGTACACGAAATGGATAAAAATAAAATAACAGATGCAAAAATAAGCGAGCAGGGCCGGGTGGATGAATCGACAGGACGGCAGGTTGCCCTCTTGACCGCGATCATCAGCATATTCAGGGAGTCCACTGAATGCGAGACCGAAGAAGAGGTGGCGCAAGTCTGCCTGAAGTATGCCGAGGAACTGACCGGCAGCAGGATTGGTTTCATCGGCGAACTGAATCCGGAAGGGCTTTTCGATACTACCACGCTCAGCCAGGCAGGCTGGGAAGCCTGCCGGATACCCAGGCCGGAGGCCTACACGCTGCTGAAAAGCATGCCCAACCGGGGCATAAACCGGCTCGGACTCAGGGAAAATGCCTCCTGGATCATAAATGATCCGGCCTCCCATCCCGACGCCATTGAAAAACCGGCCGGCCATCCGCAACTCAACTCGTTTCTGGGGGTTCCGTTACGGTTCGTGGGGGGCATCATCGGCATGATCGCCTTGGCCAACAAGGAGTCCGGATATACCCTGGACGATCAGCACGATGTGGAGGCGCTCTCGGTAGCGTTTGTCGAGACCCTGAACCGCCGTCGGGCCGAGAATAAGATCAACGAACTGAACGAGGAGCTGAAGCGGCATGTCCAGCAGGCCGAGGCCGCCAACAAGGAACTGGAAGCCTTCAGCTATTCCGTTTCCCACGATCTACGCGCCCCGCTGCGCCATGTCACCGGGTTTGTGGAACTTCTGAACAAGCGGGATCTGGGGGCGCTTGACGAAAAGAGCCGGCACTACCTGGAAGTGATCTCGGAAGCGGCCCAGAAAATGGGGGCCCTGATCGATGACATACTTGCCTTTTCCCGCATGGGACGAATAGAGATGATGAAAACCAGGATAGATTTCAGCAAACTGGTACAGGAGGTCATCAATGAGCTGAAAGAGGAGGCTCAGGGGCGGGACGTTGTCTGGGAGGTCGCGCCACTGCCGGTATTGGAGGGGGATGCCGCCATGCTCCGCCTGGTCATGTCAAATCTCATTTCCAATTCCCTGAAATACACGCGGCGGCGCTCTCAAGCACGAATCGAGATCGGTGCAATCAGTGATGATCCGATCGAAACGCACTTCTACATCAAGGATAACGGCGCCGGTTTCGACATGAAATACGTAGACAAACTGTTCGGACTGTTCCAACGTCTACATGATGCGGAAGAGTTTGCCGGGACCGGTGTCGGACTGGCCAATGTGCAGCGCATCATTCACCGGCATGGCGGACGGGTCTGGGCCAAAGGCGAGGTGGACCGCGGCGCAGCCTTCTGGTTCTCGCTGCCGAAAGCGAAAAGTGTATGAACGATGGTTAAATTGAAACGGATCCTTTTGGTGGAGGACAATCCCAATGATGCAGAACTCACCCTGGAAGCGCTGGCAGAACACAATCTTGCCAACGGAGTCGAATGGGTGCATGACGGGGCAGAGGCCCTGGATTACCTCTATTGCCGTGGAAAATATCATGGTCACAACTGCAACGATCTGTCGGTGGTACTGCTCGATCTGAAACTACCCAAGGTGGACGGCATCGAAGTGCTGCGCACGATCAAGTCCGATGAAAGATTGAAACTTCTTCCGGTAGTGGTGCTGACCTCTTCCCGTGAGGAAAGGGACATGCTCGATACCTACCGACTGGGGGTAAATGCCTACGTGGTAAAGCCGGTCAATTTTCACGATTTCATGGATGCTGTCAAGGAACTGGGCGTATTCTGGGCGATCGTCAATGAGCCGCCACCGGCCGGCGCCAGGAAAGGTGTCAAAGGATGAAGCAGACCCTGCGAATACTCCATCTCGAGGATGATCCGAGCGATGCCGAACTCGTTCAGGCAACCCTGGCCGGAGAGGGGGTCGGCTGCAACGTGCTGGTGGTTGCCACGCGCGAAAATTTTGTCTCGGCGCTGGAAGAGGGCGGGATTGATCTGGTTCTGGCAGATTTCGCTCTGCCGGTCTTCGACGGCATGAGTGCGCTGGCCATCGTCCGGGAGAAGCATCCCGACCTGCCGTTCGTCTTCGTTTCAGGCCGACTGGGGGAAGAGGCGGCCATCGAATCCCTCAAGAACGGCGCTACGGATTATGTTCTGAAAAACCGCCTCTCCCGGCTTGTACCGGCGGTCAATCGGGCGCTGAGCGAGTGTGAGGAACGGGCTGAACGAAGAGAGGCACAGGAAGCGCTGGCAATAGCCTACCTGGATATACATGAGCGGGCGGAGAGCTATCAGAATCTGTTCAACAGCATTCGCGATGCCATCGTGGTAAGCGATCTCAACCGCAGGATAATGAACGCCAACCAGCCGGCCCTGCGGGAGATGTTCGGCTACGAGTTGGAAGAGGTGATCGGGAAGAGCGTCAAATTAATCTATGCCGATGAGGAAGAGTTCCTTATTACCGGCAGGGAGATTTTCGATATTCGTGAGTCGGTCAAGGGCAAAATCCTGGAGGTACACTTCAGGAGGAAAAACGGCGAGGTCTTTATCGGAGAATTGCATGCACTAAAGCATCTGGACCGCAAGGGGGTTCCGACCGGCAATGTCGGCTTGATCAGGGATATCAGTGAAAGGAGGAAGGCGGAGGAGGCTTTGAGAGAAAGCGAAATGCGCCGTTATCAGCTGCAGATCGAGTTGGTCTATGCGGCCGAGATCCAGGCCAAGCTTCTGCCGCGCGATTATCCGCACATTCCCGGTTTCGACATCGCTGCCCAATGCCTTCCCGCCAAGCATGTCGGAGGCGATTTTTTTGACTGGCAGGAGGTGTGCCAGGGGGTATGGGCCCTGACCCTGGGCGATGTCATGGGCAAGGGGATGGCAGCGGCCATGCTGATGGCGACCGTCAGGGCCTCCCTGCGCTCCGTTGGTCATAACCGCCCGTCGGAGGCCTTGCGTCTGGTCGAATCCGCAGTGCTGCCGGACCTGGAAAATTCCGAGAGTTTCGTCACCCTGTTCCTGGGTCAGCTGAACGCGGCGGAGCGCAGCCTAACCTTTGTCGACTGCGGTCATGGTTTTGTCTTTCTGCGGCGCCGGAACGGAACCGTGCAGGGACTCTTCCCGCGCGGTCTGCCCCTGGGCGTATTGAACGGCAATCTCTACCAGGAAGGAACCCTGAAATTTGAAAAAGGGGATACGCTGATTCTTTACAGTGATGGCCTGATTGATGCCAGGCCGGAATTGGCACTGAACAACCAGCTTTTGTCCGAACATCTGGCCGGAGCGGCCAGCGCCCAGGAAATGGTTGTCAGGCTCATGTCACTGACCGAGCAGCAGGGACAGCTTCCGGATGATGTTACCGTACTGGTGGCACACTGCCTGGAATAATGCCGGAGAGCTGGATAGTGGAAGAGTTGGTCAAAATCATGCTGGCATCCGGCAAGGGTGGAGTTGCAACAAAATGAGGGGTGTGAAGGCTGTCGTACTAACTTATCTTGTAAAATAACCATGGCCAAACCATGATTTATTGTTGACAAATAATGCCTATATGTGAGACAAGATCCGTCTGTTTGTGTTGCTATACTAAATGGGAAAAGCCCCCTCTTTTCCCTGTTGTTTTTTAGCACCACAGGGGGTTGTAGCTCAGCTGGTTAGAGTGCCAGCCTGTCACGCTGGAAGTCGCGGGTTCGAGCCCCGTCAACCCCGCCATAATTTAAAAGGTACCTGCAAAAGCAGGTACCTTTTTTCGTACAGGGATGGCAGCTGATTCGGACCTATATAAATCAGCAAGATACTTTATATTTCAATTTTGAGCCGCTTGATCTTTTCAACCATTGTGGTGCGGTTGATTCCCAACAAGGCCGAAGCCTTGGCCCTGATACCACCAGACAGCTTCAATGCCTGAATAATCAGGTTACGTTCTATTTCAGATAGTATTGCCGCAAGATCGACTCCGTCCTCGGTCAAGTCCAGGCTAAAGCCGGCCCTGCCTCGTTTTCCCCCTACAATCCCGGCCGGAACGTCCTCATACGTTATGACAGTTCCATCTGATAATGCAACCATCCGCTCAATCAGATTCTCCAACTCACGCACATTGCCAGGCCAGGCGTATTGTTCCATGATCTCCAGCACCTGCTTGCTGACCGTCATTAAAGGCCGGCTCATAAGTTGGCAATATTTGGCAAGAAAGTATCCAACCAATGGCATTATGTCAAGTTTACGTTCCCTAAGCGGCGGCAGGTGCAGAGGAATAACATTCAGTCGATAAAACAGGTCCTCGCGAAACTCACCCTGCTTTACTTTCAGTTCAAGATCGATGTTTGTCGCAGAAACGACCCTGACATGCAGTTTTACCGGCTTGTTTGATCCTACCCGCTCAACTTCATGTTCCTGTAGTACTCGCAGCAGTTTGGTCTGCAGATGCAACGGCATGGTGCCAATCTCATCCAGGAAGATGGTACCGTGATTGGCAGCCTCGAACTTTCCAGGTTTATCACTGATTGCACCGGTAAAGGCTCCCTTTACATGACCGAAAAGTTCGCTCTCCAGCAGTGCCTCGGGGATAGCGCCGCAATTTACCGCTATGAACGGCCGATCCTTACGGTTGCTGTTATAATGCAGGGCACGCGCCACCAATTCCTTGCCGGTACCGGATTCTCCGGTTATCAGAATGGTTGAGTCGGTCTTGACGATACGCCGCATCCGCTCAAACACGAGCTGCATGGCTGGTGAACTGCCGATGATATTGCTGAACTCGAAACGCCCTTGGAGCTGCTTGCGTAGATAGACGTTTTCCGAGAGAAGCTGCTGTTTTTCAAGCGCCTTGGCAACTACTATTTTGAGTTCGTCAAAGTCTATCGGCTTGGTTATATAGTCAAAAGCGCCCTCTTTCATGGCCTTGACAGCCGTCTGCGCAGAGGCATGACCGGTTACTACGATAATTTCCGTGGACGATGAGACTTTTCGTACACTCTGCAATATATCAAATCCGCTGCTGTCGGGAAGAAAGAGGTCTGAAACTATGATCTGGAAATGCTCCCGGGCAATGATATCCAGAGCATCCTTACCGTTGGCTGCAGAAAGGACCGTGTAGCCAACGGATTGCAGCAGCAGCGTAAGCGCTTCGCGTCCCGAATCGTCATCATCAATTACAAGAATTCTTATCTCATCTGCCATCTAGGTATACCTCAAGCTGTCTTTTGTCGGGCATTTAATCGGCAATTGCTCTGAATAGCAACGGGAAAATGGTAAATAAAAACCCCGCTGCAGGAGAGCGGGGTTTTTATTATCAGCCGGTAACAGCCCGGATCGATCGCTGCAGACCGTCCAACAGAAACTCCAGCTCACCATCAGAAATAACCAGCGGTGGAAATATGACCACCGTATTTCCCAGCGGCCTCGAAAAGATCCCATGCTTACGTGCTTCCAGACAGACACGCACGCCGGTCTTCAGTTCCCAGGGGTATGCCCGGCGGGAGTCTTTATCCTCAACCAGTTCGATACCGACCGCCAAACCGCACTGGCGGATATCACCCACGTGGGAAAGTGTCCTGAAGCCGTCCAGACGCTCTGCCAGCCAGGCTATCTTGGGTTGCAGCTTAGCCAGTAGCTGGTCGCTCTCAAACAGCTCCAGACTCTTCAGGGCGACGGCACAGGCCAACGGATTACCGGTAAAGGTATGGCCGTGAAAAAATGTCTTGAGTTCGGAGTACTCTCCCAGAAACGCCTGATAGACCATGGATGTCGTGATTGTTGCCGCAATCGGCAGATAGCCGGCGGCAATCCCCTTGGAAACGGCCATGATATCCGGTACGACATCTTCATGCTGGCAGGCGAACATCTTGCCGGTCCTGCCAAAACCGGTCGCAACCTCATCGGCGATCATCAGCAGGTCATACCGGTCGCACAATGCGCGGACCCCTTTCAAAAAGCCTGCTGGCTGCACGATCATGCCGCCCGCGCCCTGAATCAGCGGCTCTATCACCAGCCCCGCCGCGAAGCCGGCCTGTTCCTGCATTATTGATTCAAGGGCCTCCAAACACTTCATTCCGCAGGAACTGCGATCTTCACAACCCAACTCGCAACGGTAGCAATAGGGGGCCGGCGCCTGAACCGTCTCAAACATCAGCGGTTTGAATGTCGCATGGTAAATATCGATGCCCCCCACACTGACGGCTCCCAGGGTATCGCCATGATAGGCATGCCTGAAAGTAATGAAGCGGCTGCGTTCCGGACGTCCGCGATGAACCTGATACTGATAGGCCATCTTGACCGCCACCTCCATTGCGGTTGAACCATTGTCGGAGTAAAAAACACGGTCCAGCCCGGTCGGTGTAATTTCAGCCAATCTAGCAGCCAGAATGATGCTCTGCTCACTGGCCAGTCCCAGCAGGGTAGAATGTTCCAGCCGGTCAACCTGCGTCTTGAGCGCTTCATTCAGCTCACTGCGACAGTGACCATGGACATTGGTCCACATGGAGGCCACCCCGTCCAGATAACGGTTGCCATCCGTATCAATCAGCCAGCACCCCTCCCCTTTTTCGATGACGATCTGATCATCCCGCTCCCACTCCTGCATCTGCGTGAAGGGATGCCAGACGTGACGCTTGTCCCAATCACGCAGCTGTGCTGTCGAATACCCGCTCATACCCCCAGCTCCCGCAGCACGATGGCGGTTTCCGGCTGTCCGTCCAGCCAGGCGGCCAGTTCATCAATAATCTCGATTTGATCTGCTTCAGTGCGGCGGGGCCAAACTCCCAGCACCGCTGCGCCACACAGGGAGCCAATCTGGTGCGGGGCACTCCTCTCGGCAGCACCCGGCTGCTCCGGCATGCCATTGATGATCACCCCCGCCACAGACAACTCCATCTGCCGGGCGGCAAAGCAGGTCAGCACGGTATGGTTGATGGTCCCCAGTCCGGGCCGGGCCACGACCAGCAGCGGCAGATCAAGTTCTCGCGCCAGGTCCGCAATCAGCAGGCCGCCCGATAACGGCACCATCAGGCCGCCGGCTCCCTCGACAATCACATAATCGTAGGTTGCCGCCAGTCGTCCATAAGCTCCCTTGATACGCGCAAAATCAATCCGCACGCCGTCGATTTTGGCCGCCTCGGCCGGAGCCAGCGGCTCACGAAGGCAATACGGCGCAACATCTTCACTGCAGGGAATGCCGGCAGCCTCGCAGAGCAGCTCTGCATCTTCCGACACCAGGACACCATTTACAGCGCGGCAGCCGCTGGTTACAGGCTTCATCACGCCGACATTAATGCCGTTCACACGCAGCAG
>JACMKN010000101.1 GCA_014380135.1 Deltaproteobacteria bacterium | reverse complement strand
GGCGGCCCGGGTTGAAGGACTCTGCTATCAACCGCTGCCTGGCAGCGATGCCGTTAACGCCCGCTGGACACGGGTTGAGGATACCATCGCTTTTGCAAAGCTGATGGGCTACTCCAGAATCGGCATTGCAACCTGCATCGGTCTTCTGGAAGAGTCCGAAAGGCTGTCCAAAATCCTTACCGCTCAAGGTTTTGAGCCGCTCAGCGTCTGCTGTAAAGCCGGCAGCATAGACAAGCTGCAATTAGGGCTGGCGGAATCTGATAAGGTCAGACCGGGTACCTTTGAACCAGCTTGCAATCCTATTGCCCAAGCCGAAATCTGCAACCGCTTGGGCACCGATATGAATATCATTGTCGGGCTTTGCGTCGGCCACGACATGCTCTTCAATAAACACTCCAAAGCACCGGTCACAACCCTGGTAGTGAAAGACCGCGTTACCGGCCATAATCCGGTTGCCGTGCTGTATGGACAGAACTTTTATTTCAAACGATTACAAAAGCAGCCCGTGCTGACCGGAAACGAGTAGCGTACGATCTATTGTGTTCTGATGTCCTGTCGATAAAATGCCTGCAAATTTTAACTCAATCTAAATAATAGTGTTATATTATCAATGTTTGGATTATTTCTCTTTGAATGTTGTGTTAAATTATGGTAGTAATAACAGATATCTAAAAAAAACAGGAGGTTGCAGGTGAAAAAAACCGCACTAGTTCTTCTCGTTATTGCCGCTCTCGCCCTCGCCGGGTGTAAAGACAAACCCAAAACCGAAGCTCCAACCGCTGCTCCGCAGCAGGGTCAGATGCCTGCCGGTCATCCGGGTGGCCAGGTGCCCACCGGTCAGCCAGGTCAGCCAGGTCAGCCAGGTGGTGATCCGCACGCCGGTATGAAGGCTCAGGAAATTCCCGCTGGCGCCGGCAAAAAAGCCAAAGTTACCCAAACCATGAATTCTGGTGGCTACACCTATGTTGAAGCTGCTGACGAAAAAGGTCAGAAAATGTGGTTGGCTCTGCCGGAAATCAAGGTAGCAGTGGGCGACAGTATCGAGTATCCCGAAACTCCGCCTCTGGCAAACTTTCAGAGCAAAACCCTCAAGAAAACTTTTGAAAAAATCTCCTTCATTCCTGGCATCAGGATTGTGAAATAATCCTTCGGGGTGTTGGCTGTATCGGACGGGACCATGTGAATGGTCCCGTTTTTTTATGCCGATAGTGCTGCTTTGGATGGGGCGTGCTGCGGAATAATCTCCAGTACTTTCTTAAAGCATTCTTTGGACTGTTTACTCCTGCCCCTTTCAGCGTAAAGCTCTCCCAGAAGAAACCAGCCCCAGGGATTTTCAGTCTGCAGTGTGGTTATCTCACGAAATTCTCTTTCAGCGGCTCTGTATTCTCTCCGCAGGCGATACCACTCTCCGGCAAGTACATTGGTTGTATAGCAAAATCCCAGTCGCTCTTTCTGTACGCTAAACCTTGATGAATCATCCCGGCGACTGCTTGAAATCTCTTTCAGAAGGTGGCTGGAGGAGTCTCCCTGCGGATCCTGTACGTACAGTGCACGGTCATGCCTGTCTTCAAAGAGGTGGATATCACTGTTTCCTGAAGCTACAGCATCATTGAACAGTCGTGTGCCTGGGTAGTATGCCAGTGGTGAGACATAGCCGTCATCGGGATGGATGTGCCTTACCAGATCGATGGTTTGTCGGAAATCATCGTCCGTTTCACCGGGTACGTCACTGATCAGGTAGATGGAAAGATTGATGCCGATATCCCGGATAAGCTTGCCGGCATGCCTGATCTGAGCGGGAACAATGCTTTTGCCGAGCTGCTGCAGGATTCGTGGCGAGCCGGATTCTACTCCAAGCTGGATGCATTCGCATCCGGCCATTTTCATCATGATAAGCAACTCTTCATCAATGGCGGTCACGCGTGACTGGCAGTTCCACAGGATATCTGCCTGGCGCTCGACCAGCAGAGTACAGAAATCAATGGCTCTATTACGGTCGGCGGTAAAGGTGTCATCACGGATCGAAAAATATATGAGTCCGAATTTCTGACGAATGTATAAAATTTCTTCTACTATGGCCTGGGGGGATCTGAAGCGGACTTTTTTTCCCCAAAAGGCTGGTGAACTACAAAAATGGCAGGCCGACGGACACCCTCTGGCAGTAACAATGAATTCGGGCTGCAATTCCAGATCAATTCCGGTAGAGTTTTCCAGGTGACGCGCAGGCTGCGGGAGTTGGTCAAGATCAGCGAGAAGCTTTCTGGCTGTTGTTGTGACGATCGATCCATTTCTGCGGAATGCCAGGCCATGAATATCATGCCAATCGGCGTGCTTGGAAAGATGGTCCACCAACTCAAGCAGAGTCTGCTCGCCTTCGCCAAGCACTACGATGTCAACCGCGGAGCCATCAGTCAGCGTGTCCTGATAGCAGAAGGTTGCATGTCCTCCGCCCATGACGATTGTACAGCCCGGAAGCAGATGTCTGCAGCTGACCGCCAGGTCCATGGAGATATGCCGGTTGTGTGTCCATTGTGAGATGCCGATCATCTGCGGGTTGATCTTCAATAGCTCCCGTTTGATCCTGGATTCCGGCCACCCGGAAAAATTGGCAAGAATCGAATCATGGCCCGCCTCAATCAGACAGGCGTGAAGATAGCACAAACCGGTCGGCACGAGGCTGATATATGGATCGTCGCGGTTTGGTTCTCCGGATTGATAGGCGAGAAGGATCTTCATGGCGAAAAAAAATCCGGATCGAGCGACCCGGATGTATTGTTGAAAGAGTGAGAGCGCAAATTATTTTTCAAGATTAAGCGAGACTCCCAGTGTATCGTTGGCTAATATGTCATTATCATTTTCTTCTTCAATGCCTTGGAGCAGATCATTGAAATTGATTGAGTCAGGATTCGTGTTCGACATGCGGCGGGCACCCAGGTATCGTGACAGATAGTAAGGTGTGTCCATGGTGGAGATGACAACGCGATGCTCGCGCGATGAGGCGTGGATCATCTTGCGGTTACCAAGGTAAATTCCGACGTGTGACGGGAAACTTGCATAGGTCTGGAAGAAGACCAGATCACCTTTTTTCAGGTCACCTCGTACAACTTCATTGCCGACATAAAATTGTTCTCTTGCCGTACGCGGAAGACTTACTTTCTGCTCACGAAAAACCTGCTGAGTAAAGCTTGAGCAGTCGAGAGCGTTACGACTGCTGCCTCCAAAACGATAACGGGCTCCCAGAAAGCTATAGGCGGATTTTTTTAAACTGCTGAGGGCCTGGCCGGATTCGAGGTTCTTGGCGAGGTCAACCGGACGGTCTGAGTCGATGTCTGTCAATTCAGCCAATGTGTCGGTAAGTTCCTGCTCATTCAATAGGTCTTTGTTGATAAGCTGCAGTCGGTTGCTGATACTGGCTGTACGAGAGGGGGGCTCAGTCCTGGGTGAGGGGGTTACCAGAGCCAGAATTTGGCCGGGCTTGACCTTGTTTCCACGCAGGCCGTTGAGATTGCGGATTGTAGACAGCTTGACTCCAGTTTTTCTGGCGATTTTCGGGAGTGTATCACCTTTGGCAACCTTATATGATTCCTGGCGGGTTGTTGTAGAAGGTTTTTTGAGTTTTGCATCAGCATGTGACGGGATGATGATTCGCATGCCCTTGCCAACGCGGGAAGCTGTAAGGTTGTTGACGGTCTTGAGCTCATCAACTGAGACATGGTACTTGCGGGCTATTGAATGCAGGGACTCGCTTTTACGTACGACATGAGCTTTTGATGCCAGAGCCATTTGGGGCAGTGCGAGAAGCATGAGACAGGTCACAAGTGCGTTTCGAATATGTGCCATCTTTCCTCCGTTCTGTTTTAGGATCTGGTAAAAATTTTATGCTTTATATAACGATTTCTCCTGCAGGTCAAGCCTGAATTTCTTAAGCCAGGTGCTGTGCGAGGTTTAATTTCTGTAAATACAGTATGTTAACGGCGTTTGCTGCGCGCCGAAAGCCTGATGGTGATCGGGGCTTCTCTCAGCAAAGAGATCTGTTTCCTGGGCGGCCGGAGGCTTTTCTGATATTCTTTTCCCTTTCGTAATTGACTGGCATCTATGTCATCGGTAAAAACCGACTCTATCGGCGAAACCTGGCTGGCCGGTCCCTCGATCTCAACTTCGGCGGGATCACACACAACCTGCATGGATGACAGGTGAGAAGGCAGCTTTCCTTTCAATGAGGCCCTGACCGGTACGCTCTTGCGCAGTTTTCTTTCGGTGGCAATACGTATGCTGGATGGCGATATCGCTGCTATGCTCAAGCCCGACGGTAAGCTGAAGTCGGAATTGTGAACCCGGATGGTAGTCTGGCCTTCTTTGGCGTTGGACGCATCCAGTTCGGCAGTCAGGTCCAGTTTGGAAGGTGGCGGGCTCAAACCGGATAATGATTTGAGCTGAACATCCACCTGTTCCGGAGTCGTCCGGAGCAGTATCAGTCCTTCCGGAATACCATGCAGTATTACGGGGGCCGTGACGGTTGTGATTTGCCCCTGACGTGTTGTTATCAGAACCCAGAAGACACACACTCCCAGCAGGAGTGCCATCTTTGGAAGCATATTGGAAAATAGTTTTTCACGAAATGATATGCTTGGGGTTTCGATATCGTTGCGGAGCAGTTCATCCAGTGTCGAGATCAGTTCGGCCGTCGATGCCATGAGCTGCAACTTCCCTGATGAGGCCAGGGTTACCTCTCCGCGTTCTTCGGATATTATCACGATCACGGCGTCACTACGTTCGGATAATCCTAGTGCGGCCCGGTGGCGTGTTCCCAGGTGCCGGGGAACATTTGGATCCACAGACAGCGGGAGGTGGCAGGCTGCCAGAGCGATGCGACCGTCTTTGACCAAGGCGGCACCGTCATGAAACGGGGCGCCATTATAAAAAATTGACTCCAGCATTTGAGGTGAAATTTCGCAATCCAACGGCACTCCATTTGTCATCAGATCATTCAGAGATTCGTTGCGCTGGAAAACAAGCAAGGCTCCGGTGCGTTTGTCAGCCATGGTAAAAAGAGTCTCGGCAATCTCTTGAAACTGGCTGTGCTGGGTGTCCTGATGGCTGTCGAGCAAGTGTCGCAACAGGCTGAAGCGATACAGCGCCTGTCGGATCTCGGACTGAAATACTACAATGATCAAGATGATCAGGACTGTGCCGAGTTCCTGAAGAACCCAGCTGGTCATATACAGCCCAAGGAAGCGAGTGGCGAAATATATCAGCGTAACTACGCCCAGGCCAAGCAGTACCTGAATGGCACGCGTCCCGCGGAACCAGGTATAAAGTTGGTAAAGCAGGAAGGTCATGATCAGGATATCGGCGATATCCTGTATGCGGATGGTGGATAGCACGACTACGCTTCTCCCGGCATGCAGTTTGTTTTTGCTGGTTAATATCGGTCAAAAGTGCTACAAGTGGCAGCCGTTTTATAGCACCTAAATCATTCAAAAGGTAGTAGAAACAATGTTCAGGCTTTCTGATAAAGGCGAGAAGATCCAGCAGATGTTCGGTGCGATTGCGCCCAGGTATGACTTTCTTAACCGTCTGTTGAGTTTTGGTATCGATCGGCGTTGGCGAAAAAAGGCCGTTCGGCTTCTTAAATACCGTGACGGTTCCCGTATTCTGGATGTGGCAACCGGCACCGGTGATGTGGCGCTGGAGATAGCCCGCAACACACCAGCCTCGGTCAGAATTACCGGCGCCGATTTCTGCAAGGAAATGGTCGAACTGGGGCAGGTCAAGGTGGCAGCCTCGCCTTATGCCGGCCGGATTGATTTGAAGGTGGCTCCCTGCGAGGATCTGCCTTTCGCCGATAATACCTTTGATTCTCTCACGATCGCCTTCGGCATCAGAAATGTGGTGGACAGGAAGCTGGGACTGGCAGAAATGTGGCGGGTACTGCGGCCGGGCGGCAGGATGATCATACTGGAGTTCTCGACTCCACGATCCCAGTTGTTCAGACAGATCTACTACTTCTATTTCCGGCGACTGCTGCCGGTCGTAGGCGGTTTCTTTTCACGCTACAACGCCTATAAATACCTGCCGGACTCGGTGCTGGAGTTTCCTTCCCATGAGGAGTTCTCCAGCATGATATCCGAAGCAGGTTTCCGCAACATCCATCTTCATGAGTTGACATTCGGTATTGCCACTATTTACGCCGGCGAGAAGGAGTAAAGCAGAGCGACTCCTGTCGAGATGCCGCTTTCAGTCCAATGAAGGTGATCAGGGCGGAATGATTCAGTCAGGCCTTGAACCGGTTTTCGGTTCCGGCGATCAAGCGCCGGATATTCTCGTGATGCCGGACGATCACAACCACGGCAATCAGCAGTGTCACCACCACCAGGGTCCGGCTACCTCCCAGCAGTGCGACGGCAACCGGCATAACCGCTGCCGCACAGATTGACCCGAGAGAAACGTAGCGCCAGGCAAACATCAACGCAGCAAATACAGCGATGGCGATGGCAACTGCCATTGGCGCAAGGGCCAAAAACACCCCCAGTGCGGTGGCAACCCCTTTCCCCCCCCTGAACCTTAGAAACATCGAAAAAACGTGGCCACTGAATGCGGACAATCCAACCCAGGCGGCATATTCGGGTGGAAGCGTACTGAACTTAATCGCCAACACCGGGACAAGTCCCTTCAGACAATCGCCAATCAGCGTCATGACCCCGACCTTGCGGCCGAGGGTACGATACAGGTTGGTGGCGCCGATGTTGCCGCTACCCTCCTTGCGAACGTCAATGCCATACGCTTTGCCCAGCAGGAGCCCGGTCGGGATTGACCCCACCAGGTAGGATATCACCACAAGCGCCGCCAGTATGCTTAACTCATTTCCCATCACACTACATGACCCCGCAATGAACTACCATTCTTCCGGCTCTTCCTTTTGTGTTCGGCATAAAACTAAAAAAAGGAATCCATCACCTTGTTGGCTTCGGAGATGTAGGCGCTACCCGGAAACTCGCGGGAGAGTTGCCCGAACGTCTCACGCCCCTTCGATTTCTGTCCATCCTCCAGATAGGATTTTCCCAGATAATACAGCACTTCGTCTCGCCGCGTCAGATCGGGGAATGATTTCAACGCATCCTCGAAACGTCCGATTGCGGCCTTGTAGGCGTTGGTTTTCATGTAAAAGCGTCCGACATAGATTTCGTACTGCAGTTGCTTGTCACGACAATCGAGGATTTTTTCCTGTACTTCGCCAAGCTGTTCGCCGGCAGGGTACAGTTTTAGATACGATTCCAAAATGGTGTGGGCATTTTTTACCGGTGTCTGATCTGTGTCTATGCGGTTTATCTGCTTGTAATAGCTCATACCTTGCCGGTAGAGGGCAAAACCTGCCTGAGCGTGGCTGGGGTGCAGCTTGCGAAAATCCTCATAAGCCGTAGCAGATTCGATGTAATCTCCATTCAGGAAATATGCATTTGCGATATTCAGTTCGGCCTGGGTAGTCAACTCCGGCGACTGGTAGCTTTCCTTGACCTTTTTCCATTGTGCAATTGCGTCTTCATAGCTGCCTTTCTGGAAAAGCTGTTCTCCCTCCTTGAATAGTACATCGGAGGACTTGTTGACGGTCTGTGGCGTAGCACATCCCTGCAGCAGGGCTGATGCAAGAACAAGTGAGGCGATAATGCTTGATGCCTTTTTCATGGATTCCTCGTGAAAAATACAGATGGGATTTCAGAACCTATCAGGCTATTCCGGCGCCACTTTGATCCGCCAGCAATCTGCCGATAATGTCGTGATTGAGCCAGATGACCGGAACGGGCGGATTCCAGGAACTGTGCAGCATCAGTCGGCCGGTGGACAGAAACACAATCCGCGACAGTTCGGCACAGACCAGCTGTTTTTGATCGCTGTGCATTCCCATCAGTTCCGCCGAACTGGCAAGCATCAGTTCGGCCTGTTCACGTGTGTTGGGCTGCGGCCAGGTGGCGAAGTCAAGGATCTGCTTCAGGATCGGGGAAGACAGATATGCGTCAGCCCTTTCCAGCAGGTGCGCCATTGTCTCGCCCTCCTTCAGCATGGCCTGGCAGCGGGCTTCAATCGGTGCAGCAACCTGTTGGCCGGCTTCTCTACAGATCGCTGTAATGAGCGGGTAAAGAGATATTTCAACCCCCAGAAAGAGGGCGCTGGAATTGGTCTGAATCTCGGGGCAGTTGAAGACGGTCGCGGAAATGCCGTTGGACGAGGCCTCCTCGGCGATTGATTCCAGACGCATCTTGGCGATGCCCTGCACATAGGGGGTGTATGACTGCCAGCGATATTCGCCGCCCACCAGAACGCCGGTGCCGTGGTAGCCGTATGCGGAATAACAGGCTCTGGCGCCGGAAGCTGCGGCACGCTGGCGAAGTTGGGCGGTTTCCTCGATCAGATACCGGAAGGTATCGGCTGTGACTTCGTTGAAGCTGGTGTCGCACAGGCGGCCAAGGTTGCTGTTCCAGAAGGCTTCAGATGACAGATATTTCTCGCCGGTGCCTTTGAAAACACGGTTCAACAGCGGCATGAAAATCCGTGCGCGTGGTATGCCGCCCGCCATTGAATGCGACAGGAGAATATTTGCGTCGGCCGGGATAAGGGCTTCCAGTTTTTTTGCCACCTGCGAGATTGCTGCACGAAATCGGGCTGTGCCGGCGGCGCAGGCTTTCTCGATGAGGCCGTCTGGAAAGCAGATCGAACTCCACTCGTCAGGCTTGGCCTTTTTAAGCAGTTCGGCAACCGATGGCTGCCCATCAAAAGACTCCATGTCAAAGCCAGCTTCCAGCGGAACATTGATGATCGAGCCGCCCAAAAGTGATTCGGCTTCAGCCAGTTCATTCGCATTAAGCGGGCGCAAGGTGCCATCACTGTCGCGGCGTCCCACAGTGGTGCCGATCACGGTCATGCCGATTCGCTTGGCTTCCTCAATCAGGCCGTTGGCGTAGCCGCGCCCGAAGAGTTCCCCCACCAGCACCAGTACATCGCCAGCCTTATATCCGCCTGTTTCAGGCAGTTGCGTCATCGGTTTATAATCAGTCATCAAATCCTCCTGCGTGATAAATACAAAGGTACTGTTTAGCACGAACTGCCCTGTCATGTGAATAGAAAAAGCTGCCGTGACATCAACAGCCATACATGCTATTCTGCCTCAAAAATCACACCGGAGTTTTCGATAGTGAATGATGATCTTATTCTGCTCGGCCACGGTAGCGGCGGCCGGCTTTCCCACCAACTGCTGGATGAACTGATCATACCGATTGTGAGTGGTACGGCTGTCTCGGGACAGAACGACGCCGCTCTGCTGGAGCCCGTGTCCGGACGCCTGGCCTATACCACCGATTCATTTGTTGTAGATCCGATCTTTTTTCCCGGCGGCACCATCGGCAGTCTGGCGGTGCACGGCACGGTCAACGATCTGGCCATGATGGGAGCCCGACCGCTCTGGCTGAGTGTCGGTCTGATCATAGAAGAAGGTTTCAGCAAGGCGGACCTGAAGACCATTCTGAAAGATATGCGGCAGGCCGCCGATGCGGCCGGTGTGCGCATCGTCACCGGCGATACCAAGGTCGTCCCACGCGGCAAGGCCGATAAAATCTTCATAACCACATCCGGCATCGGCGCGGTCGAGCATGATATTCCGATCCACGGCGCCAACGCCCGTGCTGGAGACGCGGTCATCATCAGCGGTACGATCGGCGACCATGGTATTGCTGTCATGTCCGGCCGCGAAGGGCTTGAGGTCGGCGCCGATATTGTCAGTGACTCTGCCGCATTGAACGGTCTGGTAGCCGAAATCATCAGCGCAGTCGGTGATTCACTGCATGTATTGCGTGACCCTACCCGTGGCGGCGTTGCCACGACTATCAAGGAAATTGCCCAGCAGTCGGGGGTATCAATCACGCTGCAAGAAGAGCTGCTGCCGGTCAAGCCGGCCGTGCGCGGTGTCTGTTCGATCCTTGGACTTGATCCGCTGTTTGTCGCAAATGAAGGGAAACTGCTGGCCTTTGTGGCGCCCGAAGCGGCCGAGGATGCACTGGCCGCCATCAGGCGACATCCGCTCGGCGCCAATGCCGCCCTGATCGGAACGGTTGAAGCCGCTCCGTCGGGCCGGGTCCGGATGGAGACTGCGGTTGGCGGTCTGCGGTCGGTCGAGATGCTCTCAGGTGAACAGCTGCCGCGTATCTGTTAAACACCCGCTGACAAAAT
>JACMKN010000100.1 GCA_014380135.1 Deltaproteobacteria bacterium | reverse complement strand
CCGTCCAGATCAAAGACGATGCCGCGAATAGCCATGGAGGGCAGCGCCGGCATCAGAAACCGATCCTGCGCTGGCAGAGCAGCTTGGGATCGGCAACCCCCTTGGACTGCACCAGCACCCGGAAGGTGTCACCCATGCCGCCCTGGGGCACGATCAATTTCTTGAGGGTCAGCCGCAGACGCAGCTTTTCCTCATCGGACATACTGGAGCACTCCAGCTCTTCCAGCTCTTCGATAATACCGGCCGACATCAGGAAGCGGTACTGTTCCCCAAACCAGACCTTCTGCAGTCCCAGTTCTTCGCCCCGCTTGATCAGGCTCGTGAAATCCACATGGGCGGTGATGTCCTGCAGCCCCAGACGGATATAGGGGTTTTCCTCGGTCTGGTGGCGGTAATAACAGAGCAGCGTTCCGGTCTTGCGGAGCGGCGTGTACAACTCCTCGGCCGGATAGCCGTAATCGACCGTCAGCAGAAATCCGCGCCGCAGGGCATGGGATGCGGCTGCCAGCCACTCCGGTCCGTTCAGGTTGACCTCGGCCTGTTGCCCGGTGTGCAGCTCAACGGCAACCCGTTGCAGATGCTCGGCGATGGCCGGTGTGGAAAGTTCTCCGATCTCATCGACAAATTCGCCCTCCTTGAGCGTCACGTACAGTTCCCGCAGACCTTCAGGAGTCCTCAGTACCCGGTGTACCGGCAGCGCGTCGATCAGTTCGTTGGAGTACAGGCAGCCGCTGAAGGTGAAGCCGCCCGCAGCAAACTCCTCCGGAGCAAGCCACTCCAACCGGCCGACATGTGCCGCCAGCATGTCGCGCTGGGCCGCTTCCAGTGAAGGTTCCTTCTCAACCAGCACCAGGCGCAGGCCGCGATACATCTCCGGCTCGCGCTCCGCCAGAAAATCCATGATGTCGCACGCCAGACGGCCGTTGCCGGCACCGCACTCCACCAGCGTAAAGTCTGCCGGCGTGTCCATGCAGCGCCACATCTGGGCGATTTCACGGGCGATCACGCGGCCGAAGGCGGCATGCACCGTGATGCTGGTATAAAAATCGCCTTCGGCGCCGACCTTGCGCCCCGCCGAGGTGTAGTAGCCCAGCCCCGGCTCATACAGGCAGGCTCCCATGAAATCGGCAAAAGTGATGCGCCCCTGTTGGGCGATGCGGGCGGCGATGATGTCGTGTAGCGGAGTTTTTTCAGTCATAATGAATAGTTGCTCTCAGTAGTGGTTAATTCAGTTGCGCAGTGGCAGGGAGTCCTTATCTAAATAAAGCATCCGGCAATGTCAAGTTATATCCCGTCTCATTCAATGCACAGGAATGCAATAATGACGTTCCTTACCATAACCTGATACGACATCTTACACCAGGAAGTTGAGCACGTTGGGGGTGATGAAGGCGGTAAGGATGGATTTTGATGCCCCGACTAGCGCAGGCACTGGAAGACCCCCATGCACCAGAGGCAGGCGCCGCACTGGACATCCTTGATATGGCAGTCCTGCCGGAAATCCTCGGTCTGGACATAATCACAGGGGGCCAGGCCGCAGCCGGAACAGTTGGGGTAATCATAGGCCAGCACATTCTCGCGGAACGAGCGGTAGGCCGGATCATTCCAGGTGTCCAGGATTCCCCGCTCGGCCAGGTTGCCGAACACCTTCGGCTGCACCTGCTGCTGCCAGCCGCCGGCAAAACAGCTGTAGCTGTGCCACAGGAAATAGCAGGGAGAGACATTGCCTTCCCAGGAAACGAACATCCCACCATCCTCGACGAAACTGCATTGGCGTTTTTCACTCAGTGCGACCCCGGGAAGCCGGAGCTCCAGACCTTTTTCCAGGGCTACCATCCGGGCTTGGTCAAATACCGCGGCGACCTCCGCCATCTTGCCGCTGTCCAGCTGGAGGAGCTTGCTTATGTCAAGGAACAGGTCACGTTGGCGAGCCTCGTTCTTCATGGCATCCACCAGGCTCACGATCCTGCGGGCTTCAGGATTTTTGGTGTACTTCCAGCGCGATTCGAAATAGCGGTGGATATCGAGCCCCTGGCGGAGCGCCTCGGCCTTGTAAGCGCCGAACAGCGCGATGGCCTCGTCGGTACAATTGCTGTAGGCGGCTTCCACCGCATGGCTCTCATCGTAAGGCAGGACATGGGTCACAATGGCAAAAGAGGCGCCCTGTTCGGCGGCCCAGCGCAGCGCTGAGGGCAGTTCCCCGAGATTACTGTTCATCAGCACGTATTCTATCCCCACCTGCACTTCCGGACGGTTACAGCGCTGTTTGGCCGCCGCCAGGGCCGTAAAAGCCTTCTCGATCGCCAGCAGCTCGCCACCCTCGCGAACCTTGCGGAATGTTTCCGGAGAGGCGGCATCGATCGAGAGGCAGATCTTGTCCAGACCGGCCTCGACCAGGGAAAGTGCCCGCGAGTCAGTCATCAGAAGGCCGTTGGACTGGAAACCGATCCAGCCCGTAGCCGGCATGGAGCTTTTGGCCCGGCGGATGAATGTTTCCAGATGAGGATTGAGCAGTGGTTCTCCAACGCCGTTCAGGACCAGGGCTTCGAGCTGGGGAAAGGCGGGCTCCAGCGCAGCGAAAGTTTCCGGCGTCAGATCGCCCTCGCTCATTCCGCAGCCATCGGTCTGTTTCACGCACATGAAGCAGCCCAGGTTGCAGCGCGTGGTGATCTCGACGAAGAGCTTGGCGGGATAGGCCCTGAGCGGGGCAGGCTCCGCTTCCGGCGCTGTGATCGTGGCGCCGGGCAGTTTTTGGCCGCCCCCCCGAACAGAAGCGCCGGGCTTGGTGTTTTCAGCAGCAATGGCCACTGTTTTCAGATCCTCTGGCATGGCAACTCCCTATATCTGTTGAATAGTTTAACGACCCTTCCGCCGGTCGCCTTCGGCCCGCTCTGTAAATGGCGATAACCCGACGTAATGTTACGCTAACAACCTTTTAATCCGCTTACCTTGACATGCGTCAATAATGATCAGGAAAATCGCGCTATACTCCAGCAAGAGTCAGTCAAAACATGCGGCATTAAAGAGAGGAAAAATATGTTCCGCTTCAAAGCTGAATCCAATCTGCTCACCCTGATCCTTCTGTTTCTCTTTCCGCTGCCGGCACTTGCCATACCGGCCATTACCTGCCATTGCTTTACCGATCGTTCCTACGATGCAGCGCGCCCGGCGGCGGCCGACCCCTATCTGCTGGCCACGACACAAAACTCCTTCTTTGCCGGCGTGTTTAAAATCGACAAGAAAACCATCGTGATCAAAAAGCAGCAGGGCACCTCTCCCGACGACCTTTGGATTGCCTACTGGGTCGCTTCAAAATCGGGTACGTCACCGGAAAGCCTGCTGCAGGCCAGGTTGAAACATGAGTCATGGAAGGATGTTCTGGCAGCGCTGCGTCTCGACACGAAAACCCTGGGCGATCGATTCGCAAACGCCCTGAATGCAAAGTCGTCATCTGCCCATCTGGCCGAAACGGTGGTTGACGAGCTGTTCGTCAGCTACAAGTTGCTTGGAAACGGTGAGTTGGCTGCCATGCGGCAGGCGGGGGCCTCCAGCCAGGAATTGATTATTGCCACCGTGATCGCCGCCAGGACGAGACAGCCCGTCAGGCAGATCTATAGTGAGGTGAAAAACAGGTCATAATCGTGGGGGGCTCTGCTCCAGGGGGCGGGTATCGATACAAAAAATATGCAGCGGGAGATTTCCGGTATCCTGAAATTGCAAGCCGGGCCTCGCAACACTACCGCCTGGAGCGACATGGTGCATCGCCTGTACAACCCGACGGCGGAGGTTGAGATCGGGCTGGTGGGCAAGTACGTGGAGTACGAGGATTCGTACAAAAGCCTGAAGGAAGCGCTGCTCCACGGCGGGCTTGCCAACGACGTCGAGGTTAAGATCAGTTGGATCGAGGCGCAGGACTTGGAGTGGCCGGGTTGTGTCGAAAAGCTCAGCCACTACGATGCGATCCTCGTGCCCGGCGGCTTCGGAAAGCGCGGCGTCGAAGGCATGATCAATGCCATCCGCTTCGCGCGCGAGCATAAGGTCCCGTACTTTGG
>JACMKN010000099.1 GCA_014380135.1 Deltaproteobacteria bacterium | reverse complement strand
GTAGATTTCCTTCTGTCCTTCCGGCATGCGCTCGGCATAATCCTTGAGTGAGGCAAACGAGCCGGCCTCAGTGGAAGTGCTTTCAAACAGCATCAACTCCTGCAGCTTCTCCTTGTTGGCATAGTCGAAATGCATCCCTTCCTTGAGGACCTGGCCGAATTCTTTCCAGAATGTCACGTACTCATCGAAGGTTTTCTCTTTAACCTCTGCCAGAGTCGAAAGAATCTTGCCCACCAGGCTCTTCTGGATACGCTTGATCTGCACATCTTCCTGCAGAATCTCGCGTGACACGTTCAGCGGCAGGTCGGACGAATCTACGACCCCTTTGACAAAACGCAGATAGTCCGGGATCAGCTCTTCGCACTTGTCGCTGATGAAAACCCGACGCACATACAGCTGCAGACCTTTCTTGCGGTCATTCATCATCATGTCGAAAGGCTTTTTGCCCGGCAGATAGAGCAGGGCCTTGAACTCGCTGGCTCCCTCGGCGGAGAAGTGAATCGTGCGGAAGGGGGCATCGTAGTCGTGGGAAACGTGCTTGTAGAATTCGGTGTATTCCTCTTCGGTCACTTCGCTCTTGGGGCGGGCCCAGATAGCTTTCATCGAATTGAGGGTCTGCTCCTCGGTCTTGTCGATCGTGCCGGCGCCCTCGATTTCTTCGCCATCCACCCCTTTGGGCGTTTCGGTGCGGGTGATGTCCATCACGACCGGATACTGGATATAGTCGGAGTATTTCTTGACGATCGAGCGGATCTTCCACTCGTCAAGATACTGTTTGAACTCTTCCTTCAGGTGTAGCGTGATTTCAGTTCCGCGTTTTTCGCGGTTGCACTCTTCGATAGTATAGCTGCCGTCGCCGGTTGATTCCCAGCGGCAACCCAACTCGGCAGCGGTGCCGGCCTTGCGGGTTTCCAGCGTGACGCTGTCGGACACCATGAAGGAGGCGTAGAAACCGACTCCGAACTGGCCGATCAGTTCCGGGCTGTCGCTGGCGGCCTTGTCTTTCAGGTTCTGCATGAAGGCTTTGGTGCCGGAACGGGCGATGGTGCCGATGTTCTCTTCCACTTCGTCCATGCTCATACCGATGCCGTTATCGCGGATGATCAGCGTGCCAGCCTCTTTGTCGGCGATCAGCTTGATTTTCCAGTCGCTGTCGCCTTCCAGCAGCGCCTCGTTGGAGTGCGATTCAAAGCTGACCTTGTCGATGGCATCGGAAGCGTTGGAGATAAGTTCGCGCAGAAAGATGTCTTTATTGGAATAGAGCGAGTGGATAACCAGATCGAGCAGTTGCTGTACCTCGGTCTGGAACTGTTTGGTTGTTTTTGACATAAAAGGTGCGTCTCCTTCATGGAATGAATTGCGATGGAATAAAGATAATCATGTGTCAGTACATTTTCAAGGGGATGCCTGTAATTATTACGATCCAAAATGTCATCCGGCGCTCAACTCTTGTTGTAACCAGCAGACTGGCCGGTTACCGTCTTTCACGGCGAGCATCAGAATCGTTGCGGCTTGTCACGAGCTATGTTATTGAATTGACAAGAGGGTCTTGTCTGCATCTCACACCCGAATAATCCTGCTTCAGCTATCCGCAAGCGGCCGAAGTTGCAGGCCGGCACTATACCGATTGTCAGGAAGTGTTTGAAGTTCAAGGAGGATAGATGAACATCGATTTTTCATCACTTGCCAGCGCAATTCGCGTCGATGTCGTGGATTGGGCTGTAACCAGCGCTTTATTCCGGGAAATTATAAAGCAGAACTATGTTGTGGTTCAGCAGGGAACTGGTGGCCGGGGGCGGGATGGCCGGTGACGGACTGATGGGGCAGTTGACCAGGCTGCTGCCGGGGGTGGATTTGGGTGCGCTGGTTGAGAGAAGCAAAGGATGAATTATGAAGGATGAAGGTTGAGGGATGAGTTTCAAAATCTGCCGTTCCAGGCCTTTTTCATAATTCATCCTTCAACCTTCATAGTTGCTGTCCCTGCTGCTGCCGGGGGTGGATTTGAACTCGCTGCTGAAGAAATCAGGAGCGGCAACACCGGAGATAAAGCAGTAGGGTTTAAGTGCCGCTGAAATGGACTGAGAAACAAGGTCAGTACTTGGCCTTCATTTACAACTATTCAAAAATCCATGGCAAGTCTCCCGCTGAAGCTGAGATTCAAAGATACTTCAAAGTGACACCACCAACGGTTCATCAGATGATTCTGAAACTCGAAGAAAACGGGTTGATTAGTCGAGTGCCCGGACTGGCGCGTTCGATCAAGCTGCTTGTTCCCAATGACGATATCCCGCCGCTTAAATGATAACTCAACTAATAGATGACTATATCTACGCCGCTGAAAGTGACGCCCCTCTTGGTGAACGTCCGGAATGGGAGCATAAAATCATCCGGGAGACAGCCGGGTTCCTGGACAGGGAAGACTACAGATACACTAATAGCCATGAAAATTAGTATTGCCAATCCGAAATTTCATGGTAAATTGAGCTATGATACTTCGACAAACTCATCTCGCACAGCTCGCCGACAAACTGACTGATTTTCCGGTCGTAGCCCTGCTTGGCCCTCGTCAGGTCGGCAAGACAACACTTGCTCGTCAACTGTCGGCGGAGTGGCAAGGCACGGTCAAGCATTTTGATCTGGAAGACCCGGACGATCAGGCTCGCCTCGTAGATCCCGCATTTGTCCTTCGCCCCCTGACAGGTCTGGTAGTGTTAGACGAAATCCAGCTTCGCCCCGATCTGTTTCCACTTTTGCGGGTGCTGGCTGATCGAGAGGGCACGCCGGCGCGTTTTCTGATTCTGGGGAGCGCGGCGCCGGAATTGATGCGACATACTTCGGAGACCCTTGCGGGCCGGGTCGCGTTTCATGAGCTGGACGGATTGGCGCTTGATGAGCTGATTACCGATCCGGCGGACCTGGCGGTGCTGGATGAACGCTGGCTGCGGGGCGGTTTTCCCCGCTCCCTGCTGGCCGGAAGCAGCAAGGGGAGCAAGGAGTGGCGCGAGGCCTTCATCCGCACCTATCTTGAACGGGATCTGCCACAATTGGGCATCAACCTTTCCGCCGTAACCATGCGGCGGTTCTGGACCATGCTCGCCCATTATCATGGCCAGACCTGGAACGGGAGCGAGTTGGGGCGGGCATTGGGGGTCAGCGACAAGACGGTTGCCCGCTGGCTTGATATCCTTGAGGGGACCTACATGGCCTTTCGCCTGCTGCCCTGGCATGCGAATGTCGGCAAGCGCGAGGTAAAAGCACCGAAGGTATATGTGGCTGATTCGGGCATCCTGCATACCCTGCTGGGGCTGCACGGAATGGACGCTTTGCTGGCTCACCCCAAGTGCGGCGCATCCTGGGAGTGGCTCATGATACGTGAAGTGCTGCGGCGCACCGGCGCCCGGCGTGACGAGGCGTACTTCTGGGGGGTGCATACGGGTGCAGAGCTTGACTTGCTGATTCGGCAAAACGGTCGAAATTTTGGGTTTGAGTTCAAGTTGACCCGGTCGCCCAAGGTAACGCCGTCGATGCGTTCTGCCATTGAGGTGCTCAAGCTGGAGAAGCTCTATGTCGTCTGCCATGGTGCGGGTGAACCCTGGCCTTTGGCCGAAGGGATTATCGCCCTGCCAGCATTGTTCCTGGCCTCACCGAGCTGGACGCCGTGAGTGGAATAAGTATGAATTATGAGGGATGAAGGTTGAGTTTCATACTTCATACTTCATAATTCAACCTTGCTGTTTCACTTCATCCTTCAACCTTCATAATTGCTGTCCCTGCTGCTGCCGGGGGTGGATTTGGGTGCCACTCGCTGGTTATATGTGCGTCCGGGCGCAATCTACCCGGCTTTAATTGCCATCTTCTTTTATGGCGTGCTTTTTGGCGGATTTATCATCCAAGCACTACTTGGAGGTATAGGTGGATTACTTGCTGCGCATTTTGCTGCACATGACAAACACAACATTAAGACGCTTTGCATTGTATTCTCAACAATCGGGGCATCATTGGGTGTATTGACCCTCGCTATTCTCGACAAAATCATTGGGACTTGGTAAACAGAAAGAGAAAAAAAACACCATGGGAATAAAAAGGAACACCTCTCCATCATTCCCGGTATCGAATAATCGGATTGACCATTGTTATCTGAGATCGTTAAAATCATGATAAATCCTGTTGAATTGTGAGGATATTCAGTTATGAGCCCAACCGTTTTTCGTGAAGCCGGTTTTCGTTTCTACTTCTTTTCCAGGGAAGAATCGAGAATGCATATTCATGTGCAGTCAAGCAACGGAGAAGCCAAATTCTGGCTGGAACCTGAAATACAGATTGCCCAGAATCACGGCCTTTCAATGAGGGAACTAAACGAGGCAGACAGCCTCATTAAGGAGCATCGAAATGAAATCCGCACAGCATGGCAACAACATTTTCCCGGCTGAGGTCACCAATATTTCATGCAATGGAATTTGGATGCTAATTGATAATAGAGAAATGTTTTTGGCGTTTGAGCATTTTCCGTGGTTTCAGGAAGCATCAATAAAGAAAATACTGCATGTCGAAATGCCCTCAGAAAACCACCTTTACTGGCCTGAACTGGATATTGATCTAGATGTAAACAGCATTCTCTATCCAGAAAACTTTCCTCTTGTAAGTCAGCACCAAATCGAAAAGTAAAACGAGTCTACCAAGTTTCCAACCAAGGTGGCGGCAGACGGTCGGCGCAAAAGACCGCGTCGCCTCTGACAGAATCACCAAAAAATGGCAAATTGTGTAATGTGTAGCCCCGACACCATTGAGCGTAACAGTTGACCAGGCTGTTGCCGCGGGTGGATTTGGGGGCGCTGGTGAAGAAGTCAGGATCGGCAACACCGGAGATAAAGCGGTAGGGTTGGGAGTGGTCTGTAGTCGGGCCGATAAACTGGAGCTTAACTGGATAAATGTTCCATTTGGGTAGATCACTTGTTCACGCGCACGCGCGTGAACAAGTGATCTACGAGTTGGCGAAATGGGAGAAATAGCCGGAACAGATGCACGAAACCGTTAAAAGAGTAGGGAGCTTAATCATGAATCCGACGAGTACCGTTGACCTGGAGTTCAATCCTGTACGCAATGACCTGGGCAAGGACAAATTACTTAGAGATGGACTGTCCGCTGCCCTTCAAATCGGGGACACCCTCTGGATCGCCAACGATGAATCGATCAGCTTGGAACGGCTCACCCTTATTAATGATAATAACACCGGCAACTACAGACATGGCCGACATCACAAGCAGTTCTCTCTCAATGATTACCTTCGTCTGCCAGAAGCACATCCCTGTGATTCCGCGAACCGGGAAGAGGTAGACGTGGAAGGACTGGACTACGAAAACGGCTACCTCTGGTTGGTGGGGTCACACAGCCTGAAGCGCAAAAAGCCGAAACTGAAGGATGGAATCAAGGAGGCCCAGAAGCAGTTGGCCAAGGTGAGCATGGGCGGCAACTGTTACCTACTGGCCCGCATCCCCGTTGTGGAAGGCGATGGGACGTATACCTTGAAGAAAGATGATACGCAGCAGAGGGAATGTCGCACCGCCGCCCAGTTGCGTGGTAATGCCGAAGGTAACGACTTGACTGCGGCATTGAGCGGGGACCAGCATCTTGGATCGTTCCTCGCGATCCCGGGCAAGGACAATGGGTTCGATATAGAGGGGCTGGCCGTGGCAGGCGAGCGTCTCTTTCTTGGGCTGCGCGGACCGGTGCTGCGTGGCTGGGCCATGATTCTCGAAGTGGCGCCAAAAGAGGATGACAACGACCCCTCCACCCTGAGACTAAACAAATTTGGGCCAGATCAGCGTCCCTACCGAAAGCACTTCCTCCAACTGGGTGGCTTGGGCATCCGCGACCTCTGTGTGCAGGGTTCCGATCTGTTGATTCTCGCGGGGCCGACAATGAACCTCGATGGCCCGGTGACTGTTTTCCGGTGGCCGGGTGGTACAAAGCCAAAAAACGATAGCGTAGTTCCGGCCGACGAATTGGAACGTGTGCTGGATATTCCCTACGGCCAGGATGTAGACCACGCCGAAGGCATGACTTTGTTCTCCCAGGATGGCGGAACAGCCCGCTCGCTCCTGGTTGTTTACGACTCCGCGTCCGAGAGCCGGCAGTCGGGAGAGAGCACGGTAACGGCAGACGTTTTCCTCCTGCCTCGAACTTCCTGACCAGGTAAAGACAAGAGGGGGCACCCATTAAAAGGCTGCTGTCAATCTTGACATAGGGGGCGCTTCTCAACACTCAACCCATAAAGTGCAAGCACTGCCGTGAGTTTCTTAATGCTTCCGCTCCCAGCGCCTTGGGGAACAAAAGATCAAGTGGTATTTCCGCACATCCTTTATTATTTTCACGATCTGCTATGTGGGGCCTCTGGTGTTGCCCCTGATCTGGTGGCGTCCGCAGACGACGCCGGCATGGAAGCTCGGACTCACCATTGGAATCCTGGTTCTCAGTTGGATCTTGTTCCAGGCCTCGATGGAATCCATTCGTACACTCAAGGAGTATTACAAGCTGATTGAAGGTCTTTGAAGTATGACGATGGTACGAATAAAAGGATTTCTTGCGCTGGCAGTTATTGCCTGCCTGTGCATGCCGCATTTTGCCGGTGCCGCCTCGCCGGTCAGGTTGCGGATCAATACCTCCCATGGGCTCGCCAATGCCAGGGGGGCGGTGATCGACGCCGGTTTGCGCTCGACGGAGGTTGTGGTTACGCCGTCATCGCCGGACAACGGCAAACAATACCTTCCTCCCGACAGGTTTGTGGAGGATGCCAGGTCCGCCGGGGCTACTATTCTTTCATCGAGCTTTTCCGGCTGGAATTATCTCAACGATTCGGCAGGATACCTGCGACTGACCGCTAATGGCCTGCTGCATGTGTATGCATACGAGCCACGAAAGCCGCAACCGTCAGACGCGCCGCCGCCGGCTGCATTTGCAACGGTCAACAGGATTGGCGGGAACACCGGCGGCGGAATTGAATTCGGTGTCCCGACCGATTACATGCATGGCAAGGGGCAAAGTACTTCGCCTTCAGGGGTGACTGCGCAGGTGGCAGGCCTTATGGCGTGTCTGAAATACCGGCACCCCTCCTGGAACTGGTTTGACGTAAAAGCAGCGCTTCGAGTCACTGCTGCAAATTATCCCACCGGTTATGACCCGCACAACTATGGCTATGGTGCCATTAATTTCCAAAATGCAAATGCGCTTACCGATGCGACTCACCTGGCACTTTTTGCACCTTCAGCGGTTATCCTCGGACAAAAGGGAGACCGGCTCATCTTCCGGATTAACCCATTCAAGCAGGCCAGAAGATTTACCGACGTCGTTTTCAAGTTCACAAAGCGGCCGATTCCGACCCTTAAAGAGTTGACACTGGCGGAGATAACGATGATGGGCGGGGAATATCTGCTTTCCACCTACCTGTACAAGGATGCAGATACCTATTCGTACCGGATGACCAGAGGT
>JACMKN010000098.1 GCA_014380135.1 Deltaproteobacteria bacterium | reverse complement strand
TCAATTGGATGAAAACGATTGCCGGTAGTGACGTCGATATCGAGATCGGTGTGGTGCATCCGGTGAAGACGCCAGAGGATCGGGATAAAGTGGAAAAACATATGCTGCAGATAAATGATGCAGTCGAGGGCTACCACCGCCGCGACAATCTTGATCCAGTCAGGGAGGATGATGATGTTCAGGATACCGCAGCCGCGCTCCTGGGCCAGAAGCGCCAAACCGACCGGCAGAGCCGGCAGCAGGAAACGCACCACGGCGGTATCGATCACCACCAGGGAAAGATTGGCAAACCAGCGTCGTCCCTTGCTGTCGGTTAGTGCACGCCGCGGAGCAATGACCTCCCAAACGGCTACAACCGCCAGGACACCGAAGAAAAAGGCAAGGCGGATGATCTGTTCTCCGGGCATGTTATCTCTTCCCCCACTGTGGATCGTCAGTGAATTGTCTCCAGATCCGCTCGTAAAACTCCGACCTTCGTCACATATCCCCGGCCAATTGGCAACGGATGATACCTGCCTTCATATTCGTGTCCCTCCCTTTGCCAAGGTTGTTCTCAACTTCCTCACGGGCAGCAGGCTATTCATCAGGTAAAGGGTTTCCTGAAGAGCAGACCGTAGTGATAGGGCGGCAGGTCATGGCGGTTTTGCTCGACGAAACTAAAACCGGCTGCTCTTCCCCATGCGATGCACTGTTCCGGTCGGGGACGGATCTCCATGGCCGGACCACGGGGCGTCGTGGGGTCATGGTTCCAGTGAATAACGGCCAGCATACCGTTCGGCTTGAGTACGCGAAGGGCCTCTTTCATCAAGGACAGCGGCTCTTCGTGATGCAGGATATTGAAGAGCAGGGCCGCGTCCATGGCGTTGTCGGCCAGTCCGGTCCCATTGGACACAAAATCGTGCACCGTTGCCTGGACATTTAGGATGCCGGCTTCACGGCATTTTTGACGGACTACAGCCACCATCTCCGGTTCGATGTCCAGGGCATGGACGGTACCCGAAGCAATTCCGGCGGCAGCCAACGTAAAGGTTCCATAACCGCAACCAAACTCCACCAGGTCCTGCACCCCCCGGTCGAGGCCTAAAACTGCCAGAACCTTGGCCGGATCGAAAAAACCGGTCCACATCTCTTCATCGGGCATGCCGCTGTCACGGACCTTCATATGGATTTCTCCTTTCGAATGTTCAAGGGCGGTGATGTCGAGTGCCATACTGCAAACCATTCATGCGACATTTTTACCATTGTCACCACCTTTTTCAAAGTCCTCAGTGCATTTTATAAATATATTTGGCAAAGCCAAGCTGGCGGAACAAGACAAGCTCTAACCAAGGAAATGATTGAAAACTTTGAAATTCCTCTTCTTTCAATAAAAGACCAATGCCGAATCGCTGCACGCCTTAAATCCCAGTTTACCGCTATCGAAGATGCCCGCAACGCCATAAAAACTCAGCTTGATGAGTTTGTAAATCTCGCCAACGGCATCATCCGCCAGAGTGTTGAACACCCTGATACCGGCTCGGCAAGTATGGGTGACGTGCTGGATGAAGTGAAAAAGGGTATCGGTAAAACGTGGGGAAAATACCCAGTTTGGGGAGCGACACGAGTTGGACTAGCGCTTGCCAAGGAGCCAGTGGGTAAAATACCCGAACGATACAAACCGGTGACGAACAGTACGGTTTTCTACAATCCCATGCGTATCATGATCGGCTCGATAGCGATGGTGGACGAAGACGACACACCCGGCATTACCAGTCCTGATTATGTGGCGCTACGAGGAATGCCTGGTTTGGTTGATTCGCGCTGGTTTTATTACTGGCTCCGTTCTCCCTATGGCGTGAGTTGTATCGCCTCGCTTGCCCGTGGTTCGGTACGAGAACGTATGCTGTTCAATCGGCTGGCTGAGATCAATCTTCTTCCGACTAAAATTCTGGCCAAGGCCTTTGATATTGCTATTAAGATTAGTGTTTATGTTCGAGGAATTGCGCCGGGGTCATAATGGGGATACTGCGATAGGAACCAAGGCCCAGCAGATGCGGATCTCCGGAGATAATGGCCGAGGCGTTGGCGGCGATTGCGCAGGCCAGAAACTTGTCGTCATCTGGATCATCGGTAATCACGGCGACAGTTTCCTTTGGTTGCACAAAGCTCGACCAGGAAAAGACAAATTCAAGGATGTTGACCTGCAAGGTGGGGGAAAATTTGAGTTTGGGATAGGCAACGACCCGCTGGAGTTCGCTGTAGATATCGTTGGTGATGCAGTTGACAATCTTCCGCTGCTCCATCAGACTCAGCACGGCTTCAGGTTTGCCATCCCAGCCGAAGGCAGAAATAAAAACATTGGAGTCGATGACTACTTTTGTGACCGCGCCCACAAGACCGCCTCGGCAGCTGTTTCAGACCCCAGCTTTGCACGTTTTACCGTCCGTGAAGCCTCGCGGGTAATCTCGGCAAGCGGGAGCGGTGAATACAGTTTTTTCTTAAATAGCTGATCGATCAGTTTTTTCAGCCCTTCTGGAGGGAATTGAGCCAGAGTTTCTACAAGTTGGCTGTTATTCACCTGAATAGTAGGATTGTTCATACCTGCTCCCTGTAGTATATCAACTTCTGTTGGTAGTGCGGAACGACCAGCCCCGAAAAGGAAGGGATTCGCTACGAAACAAGTGCACTGGTCACACTTAGAAAAGTATCATGTTCTACAAAAAAAACCATTACAAATTTGACCCTTATCGAAAAGAGACCCATACCAAGACAGGAAAAATCAAAACAGCCGGAAAAGCAGAAAAAAGCCAAGACAATCTCCTCAATACAATCGCTCTCATCCTTCGTCAAGTCCATCTGTGACATCATGCACCGCTCACATCCCGCAGGAGCAAAAAAACAAGACGGAGGCATTGTTGAAAAAAGCTTTGGATCCGAAGTTTCTGGAATCAATAACGCTGGAGACAATGCCCAATCATTTCACCACCAAAGAGATCAGAGCGATGTCAAAGTTTTATTCAAGCCCGGAAGGTGCCTCCATATTAAAGAAATTCGGTGGTTACATGGCAGCGATCATGCTTGCTATCCAAAACCAGATCATGAAAGCAATTCAGCCGCAATAAGTTGGACCCCAAAGCTGGTACCTGAACGAAACCAAAACCACCAACGCACGCGGAGGCGCGGAGTACGCGGAGTAAAGCTTGAAGTCTTTTGGGATTAAACCGTAAATCCTCTGCCTTGGCCTTTGACTTTCTCCGCGTCTCCGCGTGAACCAAGCCGTGGGCAGGTATATTGAAAGCGGTCGGGCAAGCCGGTAGTGACGGGTTAGAATTTTAAAGACGCTCATTCAACCGCTCTGCAATCCGCGAGAACTCGATGTCTGCACCGTGCCAGGCAATCCGTCTTGCCTCACCCACTGCCGTACTCAGGGTCACTAGAGTACAGACGGTTGGCGCCTGGATGGTGATTCCGTGATAGTTGAGCGCCCACTCGCAAGAGATGTAACAAGGCGTGCGAATAAAACAGGCTGCTTCCTCTATCCGCGGCATACCTTTTATGCCGGAATTTATATACACTCCTCTGGTCAGGCGCTCAATCAGCCCGCGTTTCAGAGCTCTGGTTAGAAAAACATTGGCATTTCCGGTAAATTTCTGCACATCGGCATAGCGAAAAAGCAGGGGTAACTGCTGCAATACCTGAAGCGTACTCATGGCAGATCCCCACCTGACGCCTTCAGCTCACGGCAGAGTTCACGCACAGCCTCCAGAAAATCCCGGTAACCGTTTTTGCAATGGACCGCCATGACCCCGGGGGGAAGAAAGCGGGACAAATCCTGTTCCAGTGCATCTTTCAGCAGCGCTTCGGATGATGGATGGAGAAAAAAGTCCAGAGTCCGGGCGGCCTTGAACGGCCATGAATAACAGCGCAACTTTTGTTCTACCTGGTTCAGCTTCAGTTGTGCAGCTGGGTTCTGCCGTAAAAGCCATATATCAAAAAGATCCAGACCTTTCAGATATTGACGTTCAAGCAGGGCGCGCACCTTGTCAGAAAGAATTTCCGACGGTGTTTCGACAACCAGTACACTGTTGGGACGGGGAATGCGAAACTCGCCGACCATAACCAGATATGAAACCGACGGCAATGCCGACATGACCAGTTTTTCAGTTTCAAGCTTCGTGTCGCTGACCAGCGGTTCAAATTCAAGCTTAATGGAAAGCTTTTCCCTGGCTGTGTGAGACTGCCAGGTAATGAGCAGTTTTCTGGAGCCTGCACGCACTGTTTTGTCTGCCACAGAAAGCCGCCCGGAGCCGAAGTGCGGCACCATTTCCCGTTCGGCCCCCTTGATCGATTTTGCAATCAACGCATCCAGATCCTCGCTTGGCATGGCTGTCACAAAATCCAGGTCTTCCGAAAAACGGCTGCCGCCATAACACCAGCGCAGAGCCGTCCCTCCCTGAAATACGAGGTGTTGGCTGCCGCTTTGTGCATAGATATGGTACAGCAGAATCAGTTGGGCAATTTCCGCTTTGCGGATATGTTGTTCATTATATTGCTTCATATGTTTAAGTTATAATACATAATAGTATTACTGTCTAAACAATTGTGCTGCTTTTCATGATGCGTGGTTTAGGGGAACGTTTTTGATTAGCTGACTGGCTCGGCACTGACTCAACGCCTCAGCCTTCTCGGTTGCCAAGTGTAATACCAAGTCGCAATCAAACGATTACGTTGTTGGCTGCGTCGGTGACTCCTCAACGTACTGATTGTACGCTTTCGTCGTCACCCTCCTTGCCGCCTGGTACTCATTTTGATTGCAACTTGGTATAAAAGACTATTTCAAAACCTTTTCATTGGTCAACCAGCCCGTCCTTGACACGGATGATCCGCTCGGCCCGTTTGGCGACCTCGTCGCTGTGGGTGACGATAACCACGGTCTTCCCCTGACGGTGGAGCGTCTGCAGCAGGTCCAACACTTCAGCTTCAGCCACCGAATCCAGGTTGCCGGTCGGCTCGTCCATCAGCAGGATATCGGGATCATTGGCCAGGGCCCTGGCAATGGCCACCCGCTGCTGCTGACCACCGGAGAGCTGGCTCGGTTTCGAGCCGGCTTTCTCTGTCAGACCCACCAGGGCCAGCAATTCTTCCGCCCGAACCCGTTGCTCGCGATCAGGAACCCCGGCCAGCATCATGGCAATCTCCACGTTCTCGATCGCGGTCAGGCCCTGCAGCAGGTTGAAGAATTGAAACACGAAACCGACCCGTTTAGCCCGCAGGCGGGCCAGGTCGCTGTTGGCGATACGGCTGATTTCCATGTCACCGATATAGACCTTGCCGTCACTTGGCCGGTCAAGTCCCCCGATCAGGTGCATGAGCGTACTTTTGCCATGGCCGGACGGGCCGACGATGCAGGTGAATGACCCTTGCGGAATCTCCAGGGATACGTCTTTGAGTGCGGTGGTGGTGATCTCGCCAATCGTATAGGTCTTGGCGGCATGTTCGGTACGGATGATGTTATTCATAGCTGATCGCCTCCACCGGTGTGAGTCGCGCTGCCCGCCAGGCAGGGTAGATGCCGGCCAGGATGGCTACGACGGTTGAAAAAAGGATTGAGTAGATAATAACCTTTAGGTCGATGAGGGTGCCGCTGCCGGACCCCTTGACCATGGTGGTGAAGGCGTTCTGGGTTATGTAGGGGGTTGCTACGGCAGCGGCCAACAGCCCGGCAACGACTCCGCTCACTCCGCCGATGACCCCGTAGATGCCCGATTCCATCATGAACAGGGCGAAGATCATTCGCCGTCTCGCCCCCAGCGCCTGGAGGATGCCGATTTCGCGCTTGCGCTCGTAGGTGGCGGCCATCATGGTGTTGACGATGCCGAAGGCGGACGCCAGCACCGCCACTGCGGCGATCAGCTGCAGGGTGATATTGACCGAGCCGACGATTCCCATCACCGACTTGAGCATCTGCTTGTCAGAAACCACACCCAGGCTTACCGCCTCGCGGATTTTTTCGATATAAGCTTCGGTCTGGGCCAGGTTGTCCACCCTGACCGCCACGTAAGATACCTGCTCGTGAGCTTTGAAGAGCCGCTGGGCCAACGGCAAGGCGAGGAAAATTCCGGCGTCGTCTCTACCGCCGGTCTCGGCCAGGATACCCTGCACCGTCAGCTTTTCACCACGGACGGTTATGGTGGAACCAGGTTTCAGGTCGAACTGTTTGGCAGCCACCACCCCGATAACCGCATCTTTTGACTCCTCAGAGCTGAAATAACTGCCCTGCGCCATCTGCCAGCGCTTGAAGGCGAATGTCGCCTGAGGCTCGATGCCGGTGACGCTGACCGGCCGGTTGTTGATGGCGGTCTGCTGCGAGAGGTAGGGAACCGCTGTCAATCCCTTGATGTCTCTGATCTTTTTTACTTCGTCAACGGTGATATTGGTCGGCATCTGATCGCCGGTCAGGATCGAGAGTTGTTCGTAGCCGCACGACCCTTTTGGCAGCACCATCAGGCTGGCGCCCAGTGCAGCCGTCTCACGATGGATTTCGCGCTTGAGATTGCCGCCCATTGCCATGAAGGTAACAAAGGAGGCGATGCCTATGGTGATGCCGAGCAGTGTGAAAACGAATCTTCCCCGGCGACGGGTAATATTTCTGAAAACGAGCTTGGACGGTGTCATCTAACCTCCGATACGGTGGTTACGTACCACCTTGACGCTTGAGGCATTAAAAACGTAGCCGCCGGCTGCCTGCATGAAACTGCCGCCGATACGCAGCTCGTCACCCGCTTTCGGCATGGTTCCCTGGTACTTGACCGGCAGATATAACTTGTTGCAGTTGGGGGTGGTGCACTGTAGTTCTTTCAGGTCGAAGATGCCGAACACGCTTGGATCCTGCGGGGACGTACCCGCCATGATACCGGTGACCGTTATCGTTCCGCTGTAGGCGGAAGGATCGGAGGCTACCTGATTGACCTGGAGGGCGTTGGCGCCCCCTTTGAAGAAAAGCGCATATGACAATGCGATGCCGGCCACCAGGGCGATGACGATAATAATGTTCTTTTTCATAAACCCTCCGTTGCAAGTAAATA
>JACMKN010000009.1 GCA_014380135.1 Deltaproteobacteria bacterium | reverse complement strand
TTTGCCCCGTGATGCAAACCTTACCACACACATTTCCCGCAACATACCGCTGAACATCCCGCTGGTCAGTGCCGCCATGGATACGGTTACCGAGGCCCGCACCGCCATCTGCATGGCTCGTGAGGGAGGCCTTGGAATCATTCACAAGAATCTCTCGATCGAGGCCCAAGCCTATGAGGTGGACAAGGTCAAGAAGAGCGAATCGGGCATGATCGTTGACCCGATCACGATGCGTCCTCACCAGAAAATCAGCGAAGCGCTGGATATCATGCAGCGCTACCGCATTTCAGGTGTGCCGGTCACGAAGGCCAACGGCAAGCTGGTCGGGATTCTGACCAACCGTGACCTGCGCTTCGAGACAGATTTTGATCTGCCGATCTCGGCCCGCATGACCAAGCGCAACCTGGTGACCGTCCCGGTCGGTACGACGCTGGAACAGGCCAAGGAACTACTCAAGCATACCCGGGTGGAGAAGCTGCTGGTAGTGGATGACGACCGCTTTCTCAAGGGATTGATCACGATCAAGGATATCGAGAAGGTCAAGAAGTATCCCTTTGCCTGCAAGGACAGCCTGGGGCGCCTGCGCGCCGGTGCAGCCGTCGGTCCGACGGGCGAAATGGAGGCGCGCATGGAGGCACTGATCAGGGCCGGTGTGGATGTCATCATTATTGATACGGCCCACGGCCATTCCCAAGGCGTGATCGAAGCGGTACAGCGGGCCAAATCCACCTTTCCCGGCTGCGAGATCATTGCCGGCAACATCGCCACGGCCGAGGCGGCCGAGGCCTTGATCAAGGCCGGCGCTGACGGTATCAAGGTCGGCATCGGACCGGGCTCGATCTGCACGACCCGTATCGTGGCCGGTGTCGGTGTGCCGCAGATTACTGCCATCCGCGAATGTTCCCGCGTGGCCCACAAGCATGGCGTGCCGGTGATTGCCGATGGTGGTATCAAATACTCGGGAGATCTTCCCAAGGCGGTTGCCGCCGGCGCAGACAGCATCATGATCGGCTCATTATTTGCCGGAACAGAGGAGTCGCCCGGCGATACGGTCCTTTATCAGGGGCGTACCTACAAGAGTTACCGCGGCATGGGTTCGATCGGCGCCATGAAGGACGGCAGCAAGGATCGTTACTTTCAGTCGGAGGTGGGCGAGGATGTCAAGCTGGTTCCGGAAGGGATTGAGGGGATGGTGCCGCTGCGTGGGCCGCTTTCGGCCAATATCCATCAGCTGATGGGTGGGCTGCGTTCGGGGATGGGTTATACCGGCTGCGGCACGATTGCGGAAATGCAGGAAAAATGTCGCTTTATCCGCATTACCGGAGCCGGACTCAAGGAATCTCACGTACATGACGTGACAATCACAAAAGAAGCTCCCAACTACAGAGTCGGTAATCAATCATGACAAGCGACATCCATAGCCAGAAGATCCTGATTCTTGATTTCGGCTCCCAGTACACCCAGTTGATTGCTCGCAGGGTTCGTGAAGCACATGTCTATTGCGAACTGCATCCCTTTGATATGGAACTGGCGGAAATACGGCGCTTCGCTCCCAACGGGATCATCCTGTCGGGCGGCCCAAAGTCGGTTTATGAGGATGGAGCGCCGTCGGTGGCCGGGGAGTTGTTTGAATTGGGGGTGCCTGTGCTTGGCATCTGCTACGGCATGCAGTTGATGAGCCGCCATTTTGGCGGAGAGGTTATTCCAGCCGGCAAACGGGAGTTCGGGCACGCCGACCTGCTGGCGGTTGGGCAGCCGGGCATTCTTTTTCACAACTTCTATGTTGAGGGTAAAAGTACGGTCTGGATGAGCCATGGTGACCATGTCTCGAGGGTTCCGGCCGGTTTTGAGGTTGCGGCGGCAACGGCCAATGCACCGGTCTGTGCCATTCAGGACGTTGGGCGCAATCTTTACGGCGTACAGTTTCACCCCGAAGTAAATCACACTCCACGTGGCGAACTGCTGCTGGATACCTTCGTCCGGACGATCTGCGGCTGCAGCGGCCAGTGGACTCCCGGCCGGATCATCGATGATGCCGTGGAGCGTATCCGCAGGCAGGTCGGCAGTGACCGGGTTATTCTGGGGCTTTCGGGCGGCGTAGACTCTTCGGTGGCGGCTGCCCTGATACACCGGGCGATCGGTAACCAGCTGACCTGTGTCTTTGTCGACAACGGCCTGTTGCGTCTGGGCGAAGGTGACCAGGTTATGGCCACCTTCGGCGAAAATCTGGGGGTCAAGGTCATTCGTGTCGATGCTGAAGAGCGTTTCTTGTCAGCTTTGGCCGGTGAGAGCGATCCGGAGAAGAAGCGCAAGATCATTGGCGGCCTCTTCGTCGATATCTTTGACGAAGAGTCGAACAGGATCGAAGGTGCCAACTGGCTGGCTCAGGGGACCATCTATCCCGACGTGATCGAGTCGGCCGGTGCCAAATCCGGCAAGGCACACAATATCAAGAGTCACCATAATGTGGGCGGGTTGCCTGACCATATGAATCTCAAACTGCTGGAACCGCTGCGCGAACTGTTCAAGGATGAGGTGCGGGCCATCGGTGAAGAACTTGGTTTGCCGCGCCAGATGGTCTGGAGACACCCTTTTCCGGGGCCGGGACTGGGAGTCCGCATTCTGGGCGAGGTAAAAAAGGAGTATGCCGATATCCTGCGCCGCGCCGACGCAATCTACATTGAAGAACTATATGCATCCGGGCATTACGACAAGATCAGCCAGGCTTTTGCGGTCTTTTTGCCGGTCAAGAGCGTCGGAGTCATGGGTGATGGACGCACCTACGAATATGTTGTTGCGTTACGTGCGGTAGAAACCAAGGATTTCATGACCGCCGGGTGGTATCCGATGCCGTACGAGGATCTGGCGCGCATCAGCGGCCGGATCATTAACGAGGTCAAGGGTGTCAACCGCGTAGTGTACGACATATCCAGCAAACCTCCGGCAACCATCGAATGGGAATAATTAGATAAAATCAGTGTTGACCAGGGCGAGACAGATACTTTCAGGTTCTGCCTCGCTCTTCCGGTTGATTTCAAGATAAAAACTTTAACAATTCAGTAGATTCCCCGCATGCCGGCCTCACTTTCCAAGCCACCCGCAAACCCGGCTGTCACTGGACCGATTTCACCTTTCCAACTTGTTAAAAGGAGCAGATAGATGAGCGCACCAACACGGTATTTTGATGACTCGGTAAAAGGTTTCATCATCTGGAGCATTATCTGGGGGACGGTGGCCGTACTGGTTGGAATTCTGATCTCGCTGCAACTGGCCTGGCCGCAACTGAATGTAGCACCATACCTGACCTACGGACGTCTGCGGCCGATCCACACCAATGCCGGCATCTTCGGATGGGGTATCGGCAGCTTTATCGGTCTGTTCTTCTACATTACCCAACGCCTGACCAAAACGCCGCTTTGGAGTCCCGGTTTGGCCAGGGTAACGCTCTGGCTTTTCAATGTCGGTATCGCATCCGCCGCTGTGACGCTGGCGATGGGCATCAACCGCACCAAGGAATATGCCGAGTTGGAATGGCCTCTGGCAATCGTGGTTGCCATCATCTGGGTGCTGTTCTCAATCAATGTTTTCATGACGATCCTCAAGCGCAAGGAAGAGCAGATGTATATTTCGCTCTGGTACATCATGGCGGCTCTGGTCGGGGTAACGGTGCTGTATGTCGTCAACAATCTGGGAGTGCCACTGCATCTTTTTAAATCATATTCGGCCTTTTCCGGAACAAATGACGCCAATGTGCAGTGGTGGTACGGGCACAACGCCGTGGCCATGCTGTTGACGGCGCCACCGCTGGCCATCTTTTACTATTTCCTCCCCAAGGTGACCGGTAACCCGATCTTCAGCCACCGCATGGGGATTATCTCTTTCTGGAGCCTGATCTTCATGTACCTCTGGACCGGTGCGCACCATCTGCTCTGGACTCCGGTGCCGGACTGGATCCAGACGCTGGCCATGGCCTTCTCTATAATGCTGATTGCGCCTTCCTGGGGAGCAGTCATGAATGGCTACCTGACAATGAACGGCCAATGGGAGCAGCTCAAGACCAACTATCTGGTCAAATTCCTGATCTGCGGCATCACTTTTTATGGTCTGCAGACCCTGCAGGGGCCGCTGCAGGCTGTCCGCACCTTTTCCGCATTTATCCACTATACCGACTGGGTTCCCGGCCATGTCCACATGGGGGCGCTGGGCTGGGTTTCGATGGTGCTGTTTGCCGCCATCTATTATGCCGCTACCAAAATAAATGATACCGAAATCTACAGCGTCAAGCTGGCTGATACCCACTTCTGGCTGGTTCTGGTCGGACAATTGATCTATTCCATAACAATGTGGATCGCCGGTGTCCAGCAGGGGAGCATGCTGCTGGCGACAAATCCTGATGGGTCCCTGCATTACAGTTTTATGGAAACCATGATCGCGATCTTCCCCTACTACAAGATCCGGGCAGTCAGCGGTTTCATCTATCTGGCCGGTCTGATGGTGTTTATCTACAACCTTTACAAGACCTTCCAAAAAGGCGCAGTCTCGCAAGCGGCCAAGGCATAAAAAACCATAAAGAACGAGGAAGTTGCCATGCTGGAAAAAAATCCCGTTATTTTTATTATCCTGGCTTTTATTGTGATCATGGTCGGCACAGCCGTCACTATGATTGCTCCATTCAAGTGGATTAATGATCCGGGCGACCGGATTGCCGAGGTGAAACCTTATTCCCCGCTGCAACAGGAAGGGCGCGATATCTACATGCGGGAAGGGTGCAACAACTGTCATTCCCAGACCGTACGCACGCTGGCTGTCGATGTTGAACGTTACGGTTATGGCGGAGGCTACTCGAAGTCGGGAGAATTCGTCTACGACCGCCCGCAGTTATGGGGATCCCGTCGCACCGGTCCGGATTTGGCGCGTATTGGCCTGAAATATATCGATCCGAAAGGGATGTGGCATCGCAAACATATGGACAACCCGCAGTCGGTCGTTCCGGCCTCCAATATGCCGGCCTACGCCTTCCTGAACACACCGCTTGATACGACCTACTCCGAGCGCAAGATGAAGCTGCTCAAGTTTCCCTATACCCAGGCCGATCTGGATGATCTCAAAGGGAAAAGCGAGATGGACGCCATCATCGCCTATATGCGCAAACTGGGTACCGACATTCCGGTCAAAAAGGCTGCGGCGGCTCAGCATTTACCGGCCTCCCGGATCAATCCGTTCAGCGATCTGAAGGCGATCAAGGCCGAGGCATTATCCATCTATGCCAGGGATTGTGCCTCCTGTCATGGCGACAAGCGCGAGGGGACGCTCGGGCCGGCCCTGAAGGGTTCTGCCAGGCCGGATGCCGAGCTGTTTGCCATCATCGCTAATGGCATTGAAGCCAATGGAATGCCATCCTTCAGCGGTTCGCTCGACGAACAGAAAATATGGAAGCTGGTAACTCTGATCAAACTTGGTAAACAGGATGATTGATGCACGGCTTGTTTTTTTGTTGCTGACCGCGCTTCTGCTTGCAATCCTGGTTGCGATTGCAGTCGCAACTCTGAGGAAAAAACGAAAACAGAAACTTGAGGAGCCCAAGTACAGGATGCTTCAGGACGACTGATTATTATTCAAGGAGCAATCGATATGTCAGAACAGCATGACTATGATGGAATCAAATATCGCGATGAAAAACGATCGCCCGGGATCTTCCGTCTCCTTTTTCTTGCACTGGTGGTGTGGGGAACAATCTACACGGGCTATTACCTTTTTAGCGGCTGGAGTTCCCGGTCAGAAGCAGATGCAGCAAAAAAAATGATAGATGATCAGAAGCAGGCTGCACACAAGGCCGTGGAGGCTACCGTGGACGGCACTTCAGGGAGCGGCCACAAAGTTGAAACTTACCTGGCGGCCGGGAAACAGTTGTTTGGTGATCTGTGTGCCGCCTGTCACGGCGAGACCGCCAAGGGCGGAGTTGGTCCCGATCTGACCGTGTCAAAATACAAGTATGGCAAGGCTCGTCTCGATTTTGCCAAGAGTATTTCCGAGGGTCGCTCCGGCGGGATGCCTGCCTTTAACAGTCAGATCAGCAAAGAGCAGGTTGAAAGCCTGGTCGAATATGTACTGTCTTTAAAATAATACAGCTTGTGGAGGGTATCAGTTTGGCAGCTATCTCATTTGAAGAAATCATGTTCACGATCATGTCGGCCACTCAGGACACATTCAAGAGCTATATGAATATCGATCTGCTGGCCGGCAAAGTCGAAAAGAAAGTCGAGCCGGTAGACTCGGATGTGACCGGAATTGTGGGCATCGCCGGTGACCGGGTAGGCTACATCATCATTGCCACCGACAGAGCCAGCGCTCAGTGTGTGGCCAGGGAACTGCTGATGGTGGACGAAGCCGATGATGAGTGTATTCGGGATGCCATGGGAGAGTTGGCCAACAACATTGCCGGGGTCTTCAAGACCAAGTACCACGAGCAATATGGAAGCGTGGCCCTCGGACTGCCACTGGTTGTCTCAGGTCAACTGCGGACCGTTTCCGAATCTCCGGACAGTTGTGAAACTTCAAGCATCAATGTTCAATGTAAAGGCGTGACAATACCTTTTAAGACGGCTGACGGCGCCATTTCCATAACGGTTATGGTGTACATGTGACCGCTGCTCCATATCATGAATGATTTATTGAATCGTTATGGCGCCTTGCTGCGTGAAGTGGATGACTGGTTTCGGACCTGCAGTTCCAACTATCCTGATCAGATTGTTTGTCGTAGTGGCTGCTCTTCCTGTTGCCGTGGCTTGTTTGACATTACCCTGCTGGATGCCGTCTATCTCAAGCGTGGTGTTGACCAGCTTTGCGAATCTCTACGTGGCAGATTAATTAGTGCTGCGAATGAGCGTCTCAATTCCTTGTCGGCAGAGTTCCCCGCTTTTGCTGAGCCTTGGCTTTTGAACGTCATTCCTGAAGTGGAATGGGACTTCCTCATGCCGGAGGAGGATGAGACCCCTTGTCTGCTGCTGTCGGAAACCGGCGAGTGCCTGGTCTACGAACATCGCCCCATGACCTGTCGGCTGAACGGGATTCCCTTGATTGATGTTTCCGGGGAGGAGCTGTTTGATGAATGGTGTACGCTGAACTTTGTTAGAAAAAACCCGCGAAAGCTGCGTAGTTTGCGCTTCGGTTTTACAGAGCTGTTCGCTCAGGAGTTGCTTATGTTTCATGAACTTACCCGCAGCCTGACCGGTACACAGGTCAGTGAAGCGGATCTGTTCATCCCTGCTGCAATAGTGTTGGATCTTGGGAGGATGCTGCCGGTGATCAGTAATCTTGCAGGCTTACAAAAGGATTCTCGGTAGGGTCGATATCGGCGGGGCGCCCTGTTACCCGATGATCCGGAGTCAGTGTTTCTTGCTGAAATCTTTGTATGAGCCTTTGGGGGGAGCGGGCAACGGCTTTCTGGTTTCCGAACTGTCCCAGATCATTTTGGAGAGACTTCTTTCAAGCGGTGACATGACAAGTGCCAGCAGAAAAATGAAAAAAAATGCGACGCCAAATATAATCAACATCCCGGCAGAGGCAAGAATTGCTTCAAATATAACAGGCATGACAGCCTCCTGCGGATCCTTCTGAGTTTGTATTAAGTTAAGTATACACGATGATTGTAAAAATGATAGCCATGATTACTCACACGGCTGCGGGGCAGCGCCAAAAAAATGGTGCATTTTTTATGAAATCTGGGTTATTGTCTGGAAGTTAATCAGCACTATTTCCAATGCAGTAATATTTTACATTCGCCGGGGAGAGACCATTGGCAACCACCGAACGAAGCTTTGTTGAAAACGTCTGGGATTTTTTCTGTTCACTTAAACTGACCCTGTCTTTACTGATTTCATTGGCTCTGACGTCTATTATTGGGACGGTTCTGCCGCAAGGGCAACTGCCCCCCGAATATGTCGCTCAGATTAGTCCGGCCAAGCTGCAGATATACTCCAAGCTTGGTTTCTTCGATATGTACCACTCGTGGTGGTTTATTACCCTTCTGTATGTTTTCAGTCTCAACCTGGTTTCCTGCTCTATCAAACGCTTGCCGCATGTTTTCAAGTTTGTCAGCGAGCCAACCCTTGTTTTGGGTGAAGCGAGTCGTAACTCGTTCTCATTGAAGCAAGAGATTAAAATCTCCACAACGCCTGAAAATGGCAAGGAAAGTCTGAACAAATTTCTTGGTGCAGAATTCTCGTCTCCTGTTGTTACGGAACATAACGGTGAGTATCATCTGTTTGCCCAGAAGAGTGCCTGGTCGCGTCTGGGTGTATATGTAGTTCACTTGAGCATTCTGGTGATCTTCATAGGCGCTATTATCGGGTCACTGGCTGGGTTCAAAGGATATGTTTCGATCGTAGAAGGTACCAGTGTCAACGCGGTTGAAAACCGAAACGGCGGCCAGATTCCACTCGGTTATGAGGTTCTCTGTGAAAAATTCAGTGTGGACTTTTACGCTACTGGCGCACCCAAGGAATTCAGGAGCATATTGACTGTTTTGGAAAACGGCAAGCCGGTCCCCGGATTATCCCAGGTCAAGGTCATCGTCAATCATCCGTTGACCTACAAGGGTATTACCTTCTATCAATCCAGCTATGGCCAGGCCACAGAAGGAAGTGAACATTTTATCACGGTGACCCCACGTGCCGGTGGAACTCCGGAAAAACTTGCCGTTCGCGAGGGGGTTGGCGTGACCCTGAAAGACGGCACCCAGTTAAAGCTTCTTGAGGCAACTCAGGAGGTTCGTCAGTTTGCCCCCGGTTATTCAGGTCCTGCAGCCCGTCTTGAAATTACTCCCAAGAGCTCCGCACCGCAGATCTTCCTGGTATTCAAGGACTTTCCTGAAATGAATGCCCAGCGCGGAGATGCACTGATTTTCGGATATGATGGTACCAACGCCAAGATGTATACCGGCTTGCAGGTGGCCAAGGATCCGGGAGTCTGGGTCGTCTGGCTGGGATGCACCCTGATGATAATAGGTCTCTTCATCGCTTTTTTCATGTCTCACAAACGCATCTGGGTTGTTGTTTCCAAGGGACATGCCCGTATCTACGGTAATGCCAGCAAGAACCAGGCTGCTTTTGAGATGCAATTTGATGCCATAGCCGATAAGTTCAAACAGTTGAAAATTTAACGGAGGTTACCTGATAATGACCAGTTCCATGTTTTTTAATGTTACAACGTTCGCCTATCTGATCTCGATGCTCGTTTTTTTTGTTTTTCTTGCCAGCAAAAATAAATCCATTGGTGTCGCGGGAAGTCTGATAGCGTATGCCGGCCTCGCCATTCATACCGTAGCCATCGGTCTGCGTTGGAAAGAGTCGTATGATATGGGTGTCGGCCATGCTCCCATGTCAAACCTGTATGAGTCGATCGTGTTTTTTTCATGGACGATTGTCCTGTTGTTTGCCTACATCGACCTGAAATACAAGTATCGCATTATCGGCGCTTTTGTCCTGCCGTTTGCCTTGTTGGGCATGGCCTGGGCCCAGTTGGGCATGAATACCGGCATCGAACCGCTGGTGCCGGCTCTGCAGAGTAACTGGCTGCTGTACCACGTCATCACCTGTTTCCTCGGTTACGCCGCCTTTGCGGTTGCCTGCGGTATTTCGATCATGTATCTGATCAAGACTGCGCTTGAGGGGGATAACTCTTCTGCGCAATCCGGTGGCCTGCTGTCCATGTTCCCTCCCCTGAAGGTGCTGGATGATCTCAACTACCGTGCAATCATGATCGGATTTCCGCTGCTGACACTTGGCATCATCACCGGGGCCGCCTGGGCCAATTATGCCTGGGGCACCTATTGGAGCTGGGATCCCAAGGAAACCTGGTCACTGATCGTCTGGTTTGTGTATGCTGCCTTCCTGCATGCCCGTTTTACAAGAGGTTGGGTCGGCAAGCGGGCCGCCTGGCTTTCGGTAATCGGATTTGCAGCTACTATCTTCTGCTATCTGGGTGTCAACCTGTTTCTCTCGGGCCTGCACAGCTATGGTGGCGGGGCAAAATAAAGGGTACGGTTCTGACGTGAACTACGAAACCGGGAAAATCATCTGTCTGATGGCTGCAATCCTGATGGGGTTCGTTGGGGTTCTGTTTGTCTTGAAAGAGCGTCCGGCTCAGGCGGCCGGAACAATGAACTGCGGTTGCCATCCGCAGAAGGCTGTAAAACAGCACGTCCACAAACCGGTGCAGGATGGGGAATGCCCTTCCTGTCACAAACCGTCTGCCGAGAAACACCCCAAGGTAAAAAAAGGGGCTTTTATCCTGACCGACAATGGCAAGGCCGGACTTTGCAACGAATGCCATGAACGTAAGGATACCAAAAAGTTTGTCCACGGTCCGGTTGCTTCCGGAGATTGTCTGGAGTGTCATGATGTTCATCAAAGCGATAACAGGTTTCAGCTGAAAGAACCTGGTGTTGCGCTTTGTTTCATGTGCCACGAAAAAGAGAGGCTCGACCGAAAATTCCCCCATCCTCCCATTGCAGAGGGAAAGTGTACCGGCTGTCATGACCCACATCAGTCAGATAACAAGTATATGTTGAAGGCTGAAGGATCGAACCTCTGTATGAAGTGTCACGATAAATCCATGTTCAGCGGTAAAACAGTACATGCTCCGGTTGCTGCCGGAGAATGCAACTCTTGTCACGCCACGCATGGGACACCCTTCCCGCACCTGTTGAAACAAAACTTTCTGGAAGATTTCTATGCTCCTTTCGATAAGGGCAATTTTGCACTCTGCTTCGGCTGCCACTCCGCCGGGTTGGCGGATGATCAGCGTACCGGTCAGGAAACCAACTTCAGGAACGGCATGTTCAACCTTCACTTCGTTCACGTCAATAAAGCCGACAAAGGCCGTTCCTGCAAGGTCTGTCACGATCCCCATGCCGCAAGTCAACCCAGACTGATCTCCAGCAAGGTAAACGGATTTGGCCGTTGGCGCATCCCCATTCGTTACACTAAAAATGATGTCGGCGGCACATGTGTTGTCGGCTGTCACAAACCTAAGTCATATAACCGGAATGATCCGGTTGTAAACCCGTAGGTTGGTTTGGCAGTAATAAGTCCAAAAGGAGAGCACGATGCTGAAGCGTGTAGTGCTTGTCATCTCAATCATGTTGCTTGTTACATCAACCGCTGCCAAGGCAGCGGTTGACTTCATTTATCCTGGTCCGAACAGTTCGGTGACTTCTTCGGGACACCTGATTTTCAAGATTAATCAGTCTGACATTACATCCCTGAGGATAACGCTTAACGGGGTTGCCGGCGATCCGGTGAACGTTGGTTCGCCTGAATACCGCAAACTGTTCCAGGACTTTTTTATCGCTCAGTCGCTATGGGATCCTGGGGCTAACAGAGTCATTGTCGATCTTTTCAGGGGTGGGCAGAAGATAGAATCGGCCAACCTGTCGGTTTTTTTTGCTGATGCCGGTGGGCAAAAGGTGCCGCCGGAGTATTCGCCCGTCATTATGCACCGTCAGGAAAATGAACGGTTCTGCCAGTCCTGCCACACGATGAACCCGACCCCGGCCCAGATGAACAGCAGTATCGAAAAAGAAAACCCATGCTACGTGTGTCACAAGAAAATGCTGTCGGTCAAATATGTGCATGGACCGGCCGGGACCTATTCCTGTGGTTATTGTCATTCCAGCAAAGGCAATCCCAAACATGCCGTTGCCAAACGCGGAGCCGCGCTTTGCTATGAATGTCATTCAGATATGGCGGTTCAGATCAAGAAAAAGAAATTTGTGCATGGTCCGGTTGAGGCCGGCATGTGTGAGGCTTGCCATGATGCGCACGGCAGCCAGAATGAGTCGCAGCTACTCAAGCCGATCAATGAGTTGTGTTTGTCGTGTCATGGCCATATTCGTGGTCAGGTGCATGTCGTGAGGACGACAACCGGTGAAGGGCATCCTCTCAGTGGGAAAAAAAATCCTACTAAATTGGCAACCGGCAAGGATATGAATTGTGTTTCGTGTCATAACCCACATGGAGGTATGGTCAGATATTTCTTTGTCAACAATGCCGAAGAGCGCATGCTGCTGTGCCAGATGTGCCATAACAAATAATGAGTATAAACAGGGCTTTAATTTAGCTACGGAGGTTGTCGCGACATGTTGAATAATTTTCGCCTGATAGTTGTTGTCGTCTTTAGTGTATTTTTTCTCTCTGCGTGTGCTTCAACGCCTCCCGTCAAACGACGTGTCTTTTGGCCGGATCCGCCGGATGAACCGAAAATCGAATGGATCGGCACCTATTCCAGTTCCAGTGATTTCAAGAACACCCAGTCCTTGTTCAATATGATAGTCGGTGAAGGAGACGTCGTATCGCTCAAACGACCACTCTCGATCGCAAGTAACGGTACCGGCAAGGTGTTTGTATCCAATACCGAGACGGCGGATGTACTCGTATTTGATTTTAACGCGCGAGACACCTATAAGCTGGGTGGCAATCTCATGCAGTCCGCCATCAAACATCTTACCGGCATAGCATTGGATGCGCAGGGCAATGTCTATGTTGCCGATTCATCATCCAGGAAAATCCACGTGGTTGACCGCGATAACAAACCGGTAAGGGTGCTTGATCTTTCGACCCGCATGAAAAGTATCGGCATGTTTGCAGTTGACAAGCGTGCCGCACGTTTGATCATTCCCGACCTGAAGGAGCACCGTATCGTGGTTACCGACCTGGAGGGAAACTTTCTGTTTGCCTTTGGTAAACCCGGTTCGGCTGACGGTGATTTTAATTTCCCGCTATCAGTGGCCATTGAGGCGGATGGGGGCATCGTGGTATGCGACTCGCTAAATGCCCGTGTTCAGCGCTTCACCTCGCAGGGTGTCTTTGTAAATAAATTCGGCCGCAGAGGCGACGGTGTCGGCGATTTCGCTATTATCAAAGGGGTGGCGGTTGACAGTGAAGGTCACATATACGTCACCGATGGCAAGGAAAGTCGGGTAACAATCTTTTCACCAAGCGGCGAAACTCTTCTGGCGTTTGGTGCTAAATACTCGCAGATGGACGCCAGCAAGGTCGCTGCAGGCGGTTTTTTAATACCACAGGGGATTTACATCGATCAAAACGACCGCATCTTTATAGCTGACCAGCTCAACAACCGCTTTCAGGTGTTTCAATACATGAATTCCCGCTATCTGACCGAATTTCCACTGGTAACTCCTGCGTCCAAGGCGGTCAAATAGCCTGCATCAATATAATCTAGTTTAGTAATTTAACGTAATTGCTTGCCGGTCTAGTTGTAAACCTGCTGTAACAAATTGAATTTGCGTCTAATTGTGTTAATAGGGAAAGTGGCATGACTGTTGCTAATATATTTGTCAAAGTCAAATGACATCGGCCCGGAATCAATCCAAGTTAGGATGAATCAAAACAAACGAAAAAGGAGACGCAAATGAAAAGGATTCTCGCAGCTGCAGCACTGGTAACACTCTGTTCAAGTATGTCTTTGGCCGCCGGCATCACCAACACAAAGCACGATCTTTCTTCAGTCAGTACCACCACGGGCCCCAAAGCCGCAACCCAGACCCAGATCTGTGTTTTCTGCCATACGCCTCATAATGCGATAAAAAACGTACCACTCTGGAACCGCACCGGCGGCACCGCTGCAGCATCTTTCAAGCTGTACACATCAAGCGCTTCATTGACTCAAGCAGATGGCGTCAAATCTGCCCTGTATGACGACAGTATATCCCTTTTCTGTCTGAGTTGCCACGATGGGACTGTGGCACAACTGGGGAGTCGCGTTGTCAGACCGGGGGCGGTCGCAATGTCTGGTAACACCTGGACTGGCGGTGATGCCACCACAGGACCAGCCATGTTGGGTAGCGACCTGACCCAGGACCATCCGATTGGCTTTACGTACCCGAGTGCCGGTGAAGCCAACCGACTGACTACTGCAGATGCTGCCCGGACTACCATGAATCTCAACAATGGTGCCTCTCCCGATTCATCGGCAATCTTCTTTTCCTCAAATGGTGGAGCTAGAACCAATCAGATGGAATGTGCATCCTGCCATATGGTTCATGACAATACCAACTCGCCTTTCCTGCGGTCGAGTAATTCCGGAAGTATACTGTGTCTGGCCTGTCACATTAAATAAGAGTCAGACTGAAATGAAATTGAAAGGGCGGAGCGATCCGCCCTTTTTCTTTGAGTAATCATCCTGAATAAATGCATTTACCATGGAGCAAAGCTAAGGAGAAAATCGTTGCAATGCAAAGATGCAAAACTTGCTCCTCTACCGTCCTGCGGTCGCCTCGGACGTGACGGTGTGATTAGTGTTTAGAGTTGAAAATATGTTGATAGATGCTATGATGCGCTCATGAAAAAGGCAACTCTATACCTGTTGATGGCATGTCATCTTGTTCTTGCTTCCTGTGCGGTTGCCCCGCCGGTGACTGAGCGTTTCTATTGGCCTCCACCGCCCGACAGGCCGCGTATTGAATGGATCAAGGCCTACAGCAGTCAGCTGGACATTGAGCGGAGCAGCGCCCAGCGTTTTTTTGCCGCCATAATGGGTGGCGATGCACCGATATCACTGCTGAAACCGATTGAAGTAAAATCGCTTCCTGACCTAAAGCGCTTTTATGTATCCGACGTTGGTCGTGCGGCTGTTCTGGTTTTCGACCTGGATAAACATGAGTTAAGGAGTCTTGCAACTCCCGAAGGCGCACCGCCTATAGTCCACCCACTTTCAATTGTAAGCGATCGCGATAACAACCTGTACGTACTGGAACGCAGATCCTCGACGATTCTGGTTTTTGATAGTTCCGAGAGATATCTTAGGGCAATTCGCCTGAAGACAGCATCCATCTCAAGTCCGGTCGCACTTGCGATCGATCAAAAGAAGGGCCGGTTGTATGTTTCTGATGCCGCTACTCGAAGAATTGTTGTCCTGGATCTTTTGGGAGTTGTTCAGAACAGCATCGGTTCCGCAGGTCAGTTTAATCTGCCGGTTGCGCTTGTGATAAACTCCAAGGGGCAGATTATTGTTGCTGATGCGTTTGACGCCAACATTCAAATTTTTGACGCAGACGGCAAGTTCCTGAGCAGGTTTGGCCGCCGCGGCGATTCAGTTGGTGACTTTCAGTTGATAAAATCTGTTGCTGTCGATTCATCCGATAATATCTATGTCGTTGATGGAAGATCCCACTCTGTTTCCGTATTCAATGAACAAGGAGAACTGCTTTTGGTACTCGGTGGCTTTTATGCCGTTTCAGGTTCCGGAAAGGTTGCTCCGGGTGGTTTTTCGGTGCCAATTGGTATAGATATTGACTCCACTGACAGAATGTATGTTGTTGACCAGCTAAATGCACGTGTTCAGGTATTTCAGTATCTCTCTGATTCATATCTGCGAAATCACCCCGCCCAATGATTGTAAAACTTCGTTGTTTCACGTTTCTGGAAGCTAAATGGCAGGAAAAACGTGTTCAGAGATTTCTGGTTACGTAACTAGTTTACAACACAATCCCAAGTGAGGGCTTTGGCTGCCATATTGTTGCTGCTATGCAGGGGCAGGTGTCTTGAAGTGTTTGACGACGCTGTCTTGGCGCCACAATTGCATAAAACTTCTTGTGAATAATAATCTACTCAATAGTGTCTCAGGCTTTATGATACCTAACCTGTTGCGCCACAACTGGTCGATCTCTACTGTACTGCTACTGCTGGCCGCTCTGCTTTGGCCGTCAACAGCTGTCGCCAGTTTGTCAGGCCAGGCCTCTCTCAACTATATCAACTACGATAGCCGCAACAATTCCGGTCGCCTCCTGTCAGCTCATTCATTTACCCAGGACTATTCGCTGCTATATCAGCACGCCGGCAACATCTATGATTCCAGGATCGGCAAGTACAATGTCTCGCTAGGCTATAACTGGTCGGCGTTGGATACGTCAATCACGGCTAATCAAGGTTCCGAGAATATACAAGCCAATCGCGGTCATATCCTGTTTAACGGAGATCTGCTGCTGGACCCTAAAGAAATTCCGATCAAATTCTCAGCCTTCAGTCGCGATCTGAACAAAAACGCGGTGACCACAATCGATACACCTTTGGTATCTAACATGCTTTCACAGAATGGTACGCTGCTCGGTTCCCCCAATCTCGCAACAGGAATCAACGATGGCATTCACATTGATAGTGGAGCGACACTGGTTGCCGGCGTAAAAAACGGCATGACAAACGGTTACAACGAAATTCTTCGTCATTTTCCAATGATCATGGTTGATTACCGCGATCAGATCAATCGTGACCTTAGAGCGACGACTCCTGTGGATAACAGGCTGAGCCGACTGGCGTTCGTTAGTCTCAACAAGAAAGATAACTGGTTTCACTACCGCTATTTAACCTATGATGACTACATTGACTCGTCTAATAACTATAAGGAACGTCAAATTCAGATTGGTACCATCGACCACACACAGATACGTCGTTGGATAGATTTCTCCAACTGGATCCAGGTATCAACCGACCTGCAGTTAACCCGAAAAATCAGTAGTTCCCTGGCGCAGAATTATGAAGAAATAGACATCAATTTATTTGCACAGGCACAACGCAAATATTGGGAAGCGCGCAGCTTTAACAATTTTAACCGCTACCGGGAAGATAACGGTAAGTTAACCCATCGCACTACGATTCCCTTATACGTATCAGGCATTATAAATCCCGAGGTTTCCTGGAGTACCAGGTCCTCTTACCGGGAAAGCCATGATAATGCCGGCGCCCGCCTTGAAAGTCTGTTTGCCGGATACCGGGTTGATGCATTCAAACGTTCACAGTTTACCGTGAATCAGCATCTTGATATTGAGTCAACAGTGTCGGAAAACTCCGACATGCTGGTACTTTCCGGCGGTCTTGAAACCACCAGCAGTGCCGGATTTTCAAGACGGTGGTCACTGGGTGCCGCCTATAACGTCAAAGACACAGTCAATAAAAATGCATCAGGAAGTACAAATTTTTTAGAGAACAAACTATCATTTAACGCCGGTTATACCCCGTCAAACCAGGTACGTATCACACTGCGTCAGGAAAATGATTTCACCAGCGGCAATAACAGCTCCTTTTTTAGTTCTGTGCGGGATTCCAATACATCAATACCTCAATATGTAAGTCCGAGAAGTGTTCCTGTAGAAGATATCGGTGCGTCGAGTTATCGATCGCAATCCAGTTTATCCATCGCCTGGAATCCATTGCCGCGTTTGAATCTGGGATTTAGTGCGAAAGAAGATTACTTCTCGTCTGATAATCTTGGTTCAAGCAATATTGCAACTGTATCGGCATCAATCAATTATTCCCGTAATAATATGAAATTTAACAATGTCGCTATCTATACCGAAGGAAACTATCAATTGGAATTGGACACAAAGTCGTTCAGCAATGTAGCTTCCTTTGAGTATGTATTTAATCGCAGCCTTGATTCAAAACTGGCAGCTTCCTATTACCGGTGGACTGATAACCAGCAACGCTCAAGCAGCTATGAGGCTGAACAACATCTGAACTATAACTATTATAGCAATTCAGGTATTGCGCGCAAAACATTGGAACTTAACGAAACATTGATGTATTCTGATTCGTCCATAGATAATGTTTCATCTGCTGCAAACGCCGGTGTTTCCAATAGTCGTCCCAGTAAAGCGTCACTCACCCTCGGTTTCAAATATTATCCGTTGCGACAACTGGTGCTGGCCGGTGGGACCCGTTATCAATATGAAAATAAATTAAATAATTATAGTCTGATGTGGTACTCATCCGTTGGCACCAACTTCAGACTTTTTCAGGCATCACTTGATTACTATCAGGGAAAGCGGCATGCTGACGGTTTGATCGAGAAAAAACTAACTGCCAATGTCAAAAAGTCATTTTAGAAAGCAACAAAATATTGATGTACTAACCGGGTTTGGCCCGGTTTTTTTATTCAGGGTGTCATGACAACCTTTTCTATTATAATTCCCGTCAAACGTGGCGGCCATATTGCCGCGCTTGATTCAATCCGGCGATTATCCGTAGACACCAGCTTGTACGAACTGCTCATCGCTGAGGGGTCTGCGCCCAGCCAACAGCGCAACCTTGCAGCACAGGCGGCCAGGGGCGATGTCTTGTATTTTCTTGATGATGACTCCCTGCTGAATTCGGAGAATCTCCGAATCTGCGGTGAGGTTCTGCGCGATTTAAAAGTCGCGGCAGTCGGAGGCCCGTCCATAACTCCAGTTTCTGATAGTTGGTTGCAGCAGTTGTTTGGCCATGCTCTGGCATCATCGCTGGGAACCGGCTCCGTGAGGAATCGCTATCGCGCAACTGGTTCGATCCGTGAGACTACCGATAAGGAGCTGATCTTATGCAACCTGGCTATCCGAAGATCCGTTTTTGTAGATCTGGGGGGCTTTGACGAGCGTTTGTATCCAAACGAGGAGAATGAGTTACTTGACAGGATCCGCTCTTCAGGTTTCAAGCTGATACACAGTCCAGCAATGAGTATTTCGAGAAGTCAACGGTCAACATTGAAGGCCTTTATTCGTCAGATGTTTGCTTACGGGCGCGGTAGAGCCCAACAGTCCTTGATCAGTGGTTCTTTTTCTTTCGTGAGTTTCGTACCTTTGCTTTTTACACTATATCTCATCTTTTCTGTATTTTTCCCCGCCAACACGTTACTTCTGGTTCCGCTGCTGGTTTACTCCGTTCTGGTTGCCTCGTTTGCGATAGCCGGAACCTACGAGACCGGCCGTCTTTATATGCTTGCGCTGCTGTTGATATATCCACTCATGCATTGCGTCAATGGTGCCGGGTTGCTGTGTGGCCTGTTGGGTGGAAAGCCTTCGCCGGTCCGTGACGATGATATTGTGATCACAAGAATCAAGGAATTCGGCCAGAAATTGCCCGAACCATGACCAGTTATTTATGAAGACAACGAACTCTTTTTTCGATAGAGTTGCATCCGTTTGTTTGCATTAAAATACCTGAGGAGTGATTTCTTTGGATATCAGTATTGTCGTACCTATTTATAATGAACAGGACAACGTAAAGGCATTGTACACTGCCATTACCAGTGCAATGCTGCAGATGAAATGCGGCTATGAGCTTATCATGGTTGACGATGGCTCGTCTGATGGATCATATGCACAGCTTGCACAACTTGCAAAAGAAGACTCCTGTCTCAAATTGATCCGTTTCCGCCGGAACTTTGGCCAGACGGCAGCCATGGCGGCCGGGTTTGACGCTGCCAGCGGCAGCATCATTATCCCGATGGATGGCGATCTTCAGAACGATCCTGGCGACATACCGCGTCTGGTTGAAAAGATCAACGAAGGCTTCGATGTCGTTTCCGGATGGAGAAAGGATCGCAAGGACACTTTCATCACCCGCAAGATACCATCAATGCTGGCCAATGCTCTTATCTCCCGCCTTACAGGTGTCCACCTTCATGATTATGGCTGTACCCTCAAAGCCTATCGTCGTGAGGTGCTGGACGGCATCAATCTCTATGGTGAAATGCATCGTTTTGTTCCCGCTCTGGCATCCCAGTTTGGGGCCAAAGTGACAGAGCTGCCGGTCAATCACTTTCCCCGCCTGCATGGAGTCAGTAAATACGGAATCTCCCGCACGCTGCGAGTTGTCCTCGATCTGATGACGGTCAAGTTCTTGATGGCCTATTCCACCAAGCCGATTCAGTTGTTTGGAAAATGGGGAATCTATACCATTTTTATCGGAGTGTTGACCGGTGCCATGACCGTATATATGAAGCTGTTTGATCACCTCAGCATGAATCGCAACCCGTTGCTGATACTGACCCTGTTTCTCCTGTTTATGGGAATTCAGTTCATCGTCATGGGGTTGTTGGGTGAGCTGAATGCCAGGACATACTTTGAGTCACAGGGTAAGCCGATCTATGTGGTTAGGGATCGAATTAACATAGATGGCGGAAGGGTCTGAATCAATTATGACCCCATGTCGTAACTATGAAATTGAATGGCCGGGCTGGTTATGGTGTTTGGCAGTTTTCATCGTGGCACTTCGGCCCATGGAGGACTTTGATACGTTTTGGCAGCTCCAAAGCGGAAAATTCATTCTGGAATCCGGACATTTTCTGTATCGCGATACTTTCAGTATTACACCGGATGCCTTTCGCCTCGAACATTGCTGGCTTTCGGACATTATCTTCTATCTGCATTATCTGGCAGGTGGTTTCAAGCTGCTATCTCTTCTCAAAACTGTTCTCATAACGCTGTGCGGATTACTCCTGTACCGGTGTAATATGCGTCGTGGTGGGGATCCTTATCTTGTCGTACCGATCTTGACCCTCTGTTTGGCCGCAACTATTGGCTCCTGGGTTGAGCGTCCCCAGCTATGGACATATCTTTTCTCAATTATCTACCTCTATCTTCTGCACAAAGGGCGTGAGCAGGGCAGCAATGCCTGGTATTGGCTAATACCGCTCATGCTTGTCTGGGCAAATCTTCACGCGGGCTGTATATTCGGTTTTGTCCTGATTGGTCTCTTTTTTATCGGAGAAATCGTACGGTTGGCATTAAAGGAGACAACCAGTAATAGCGTCCTTGTTCTTGCCGGTATAGGCCTTGCCGTTTTTGGTATGGCATTCATTAATCCATATGGCAGCAGGATACCAATGCAGATCCTGGCCCATCTGAATCTGACGAAGATAAGCTCGGGTCAGCAGGCCATAATGGAGTGGCTGCCGCCTTCTTCCGAGCAGATTATGCTGTTTTATCTGGTTTTTGTGTTGTGGGGCTGTATTATCCTGGCAAAGTGGAAAAAAAACGACCCGGCTGAGGTCATTTTCTTTTGCGCTTTTCTGTATATGGGTACAAGCCAGGTTCGCCATTCGGTCTTTGTACCGCTTCTCGCCGGTTTCTATCTGCCGGTCTCGTTACAGGATGTTGTAGGTCTTTATTTGCCAGTACAAAAAAACGGGACTTTTTTTCGCGCGGCCTGCCGCTTCTGCACAATGATTGCGCTGGTCGTATTCCTGTCACAGAATGTGGTTCGGACTTCATGGGGGTGGGGAATTAGTCCTGTCAGCTATCCGGTCGCCGCCACACAATTTCTAATACAAAATCAGCTGCCGCCGACGATCTACAACTTTTATGATTGGGGCGGCTATCTAATGTGGAAGCTGTATCCAGGTTATCAGGTATTTGTTGACGGCAGGAACACGAGCGCTGAGATACTGGATGCTTCAAACAGGATTGACAACAGCTGGAACGGCTGGCTGGAAGATTTCAAACGCTATAATATCAAAACTGTTATCAGTCGAACTTGCTACTATGATTCCGGAGGACCGGTTCCGCTGGTCGAAACTCTTGCCAAGGACCCTGATTGGGTGCTTATCTATCGTGACGAGATTGCCGTTATCTTTCTCAGAAAAGATGAGACGTTCAGAAATGTTTGGGAAAAATTTGCCATACCATCTGTAAGCGTCTATGAAACAATGTACGCTGAAGCAAATCGCCTTTTAAGAGAAGATCCAAAGCGGACAGGGGTGCATCTTGCCCTCGGGCGATCATCTCTGAAGCTGGGGCGGTATACAGAGGCTTTTGCACACTATTCTCGTCATCTTGAAAAGAATCTTGGGGATTCCGAAACACGCATGCTGGTGGATTTTCTGTCTCCGAAACAGCGCTGAGCTGCAATAGACTAAAACAAATCCGCTACCTTCTCCAACCAAAAGACGAAAGCAAAAAACGAATCTTATGTCCTTATATTCACTCACAGATCATCAGCCACTAAAGATTCTCATGCTGGCTCCCACTCCCTATTTTGCCGATCGGGGCTGTCATGTCAGGATATATGAGGAAGCCAGGGCTCTGACGGCGTTGGGGCATGAGGTGTGCATCGTGACCTACCACCTGGGACGGGACATGCCGGGCGTCAGAGTCGTCCGCATTCCTATAATTCCCTGGTATAAAAAACTGGATGCTGGCCCTTCCTGGCATAAACCCTACCTTGACATGCTACTCCTGTTGAAGGCTTACAACACCGCACGTTCATTCCGCCCTGATGTAATCCATGCCCACCTGCACGAAGGCGCCCTGATCGGTTATCTTTTGAAACGTTTACTGTGTCTCCCGCTGCTGTTCGATTATCAGGGAAGTCTGAGTGGAGAGTCGATCAATCATGGTTTTTTGCGTGAAAAGTCGCTGTTTCACAGGCTCTTTGTCGGCATAGAAAGAGGCATCAACCATTTTGCAGATGCGATTATTACCAGCTCCGGCGCTGGTCGGCGTGAGCTGATCAGTGATTATGGAATACCCTCTGAAAAGATCCACACATTGATCGATGGCGTTGACGCCGGAATCTTTCGACCCTGTTCACGCCTTCAGGCGCGGCGGGAGCTCGGTATTTCCGAGGATGCCAAAGTTGTAGTGTATCTTGGCCTGTTCAATCAATATCAAGGGCTTGACCTGCTGTTGGATGCAATAACCTCTGTCAGGGACAAGGTGCCCGGAGTACATTTCCTGCTGATGGGATTTCCCGACGAGGAGTATCGCCGGAAGGCAGCCCGGATGGGTATTGCCGACGTAATTACCTTTACCGGTCGAGTGCCGTATCAGTCTGCTCCGTTATTTCTGAGCGCCGGGGATCTGGCCGTTTCACCGAAGCTGGCGCGTACGGAGGCTAACGGCAAGCTGTTCAACTATATGGCTTGCGGCCTGCCGACAGTAGCATTCGAGAACGATATCAATCGCGAAATACTTGGTGAGTGCGGCATCTATGCCGAATATGGAAGTATGGATTCACTGGCAGACCAAATTGTAACTGTTTTGAACGATTGCGAGATGATGGCAAAGCTGGGCCGGCAATCCAGAGAGAGGGCTGTCAAAGTTCATTCCTGGGAGGTCCGTGCCGCCCAATTGACAGAAGTCTACCGCGACCTGCTTGAGTCAAAAGCTAAAAATGTAGTTTCAAGCTAAAAAATATTGACAACACACAAATGCTTTGATATAAATCCGGGACTTCAAGCGGGAATAACTCAGTGGTAGAGTGCAACCTTGCCAAGGTTGAAGTCGCGAGTTCGAATCTCGTTTCCCGCTCCAAAGAAACACATCGGCCAGGTCAACAACCTGGCCTTTTTTATTATGCAATATCAGCATGTTACTAAAACGTATCTCGATATTCCTTTCTCATTAGTCTCCTCCCAAATCATATTCTACACTAAATTAGTCGAGGCTGTGCCTTAACCGTGCCTTAGCTTTTTTGTGTCTTGTTATTAGTTAATAAAAAACTACCGCAACCCTTTTTGAATATTCACTGAAAGGCTTTGCCTGCTGCCCGGCCGATTACCGGGGAATGGGTGCCGGTTCTTCACAGACGTTTCAGTCGATCTTGCGGGCGAAAGCCCCTTGAAAAATAATTGAAAGGATGTGGCGTGTCATAAAAGCCCATCTCAAATGACTTTCGAATATGGGATTTGACCGGTGCCATTCACCTGTTATACTCGTTTCTCAAGTTGCCGGGAGGATGCCATGAAAGAAGCGATGTTTTATGAAAGGGAAGGGGATGGTCGCGTACGTTGCGGTTTGTGTCGATTCCGGTGTCTGATCGGGGACGGTGCGCGGGGTATCTGCGCGGTCCGTGAGAATCGGGGCGGTACCCTTTACAGCCTGG
>JACMKN010000097.1 GCA_014380135.1 Deltaproteobacteria bacterium | reverse complement strand
GCAGAACTGAGGGCCTTCAGGGCTCCCGATGGTTCACCCTACAAACTGGTCGCCCTACCCTGGCCCACCGCCCGCTTCGATCAGGCCGCCCACCGCCTGCCGGCCACCTACGCCAACTTTCTGGTGATCAACGGCGCCGTGCTGGTTCCGACCTACCGCGATCCGGAAAATGACCGGCGGGCTCTGGAACTGATCGGCCAGGCCTTTCCGGACCGGGAAGCCGTCGGCATCGACTGCCTGCCGCTGCTGGAGCAGCACGGCTCGCTGCACTGTGTGACGATGCAGCTCCCCCAGGGGGTGCTGGCATGACAACCCTCAGGGCAGCCATGATCCAACAGAGCTGCGGCAATGATCGCAACTCCAATATTGAAAAGACCTGCGGGATGATCCGTGAGGCGGCCGCCTCCGGCGCAAAGCTGGTCGTACTGCAGGAACTGCACACCGGCCCCTATTTCTGCCAGGTGGAGCATCCGGACCTGTTCGACCTGGCCGAGCCGATTCCAGGACCCTCCACGGAGACACTCGGCCAGCTGGCCCTGGAACTGGAAGTGGTAATCGTGGCATCCCTGTTCGAGCGCCGCGCCCCCGGTCTGTACCACAACACCGCCGTGGTACTGGAAAAGGACGGCTCCATCGCCGGCAGCTACCGCAAGATGCATATCCCCGATGACCCCGGTTTCTACGAAAAGTTCTACTTCACGCCGGGCGATCTGGGCTTCACTCCTATCGATACGTCAGTCGGAAAGCTGGGAGTTCTGGTCTGCTGGGACCAATGGTACCCGGAAGCGGCGCGGCTGATGGCGCTGGCCGGAGCCGATCTGCTGATCTATCCAACCGCCATCGGTTGGGATCCGAGCGATACCAGGGACGAACAGGAACGCCAGCGCGACGCCTGGATCACGGTCCAGCGCGGCCACGCAATAGCCAACGGCTTGCCGCTGCTGGCGGTCAACCGGGTCGGCTTCGAGACCTCGACACAACATGAGCATAACGGCATCCTGTTCTGGGGAAGCAGTTTCGTTGCCGGTCCCCAGGGAGAATTCCTGGCGGAGGCGACCGGGGACAAGGATGAGGTCATACTGGTGGAACTGGATCTGGCAAGAAGTGAACGGGTACGGCGCATCTGGCCGTTTTTACGCGATCGACGCATCGATGAATACGGTGACCTGCTCAAACGGTTCAGGGACTGACATGGCTGCCCACGAGAAAGAAATACTGGAAGCGCTCTCCAGTTCCCGCATCCTGACTTCGATGATCACTCCGGCCGTCCTGATATCGGCCTGCGGCACGCTGATATTTTCCACCTCGGCCCGCCTGGGACGCATCTTCGACCGGGTGACCGTCATGAAAGGTGAGGTCGAAGCGATTCTGCAGGGCAAGATCAGCTATCCCAAGGAACGGATGCAACACCTTAAGGGACAAATCGATCTGCAGAAAAGGAGGGCCGTCCTGATTCAAAAGTCAATGGCCGCCCTCTATACCGCCACGGTCCTCTTTGTGGCAGCCAGTCTCGCCATCGGCGTCAATGTGGCCTACGGCAACCCGGAACAGGCCTGGATACCAACCCTGCTGGCACTTGTCGGAGGTCTGTTTTTGTTCGCGGCTTCGGCCATGCTGTTGTACGAGAGCCGTTTCAACCTGCGCTTTGTCACCCGTACGATTGAATTTATCGAGTTTTTGGAAGAGAAGGCCATTGAGCAGGAAAAAGAGAAAATCCCACCGGCACAATAGATGTTGGCTGTCCTGGCATATATGGTCAAATTCAAAAGACTTTATTCGCCACGGGACTTCTGACAGATCAGAGCATCAGGAACTTTTTGCAACAACTATCAATTAACTATTGACTTCATCAGCCGCCCCATGATAGTTAATCGGGACTTTCGCAACATCAAGTTTACACAGTAACTCTCCAGTATTGCTAATGTACTGAAGATATATTCCCCTTTAGCTCAGTTGGTAGAGCAGGTGACTGTTAATCACCTTGTCCATGGTTCGAGTCCGTGAAGGGGAGCCAATCAAAAAACAAGTCTGACATACTTTTAGGGTGTCAGACTTGTTTTGTATCTAAACCAAATGCGGGAATAACTCAGTGGTAGAGTGTCAGCTTCCCAAGCTGAAGGTCGCGAGTTCGAATCTCGTTTCCCGCTCCAAAAAAATCAAGAGGTTAGCCAAATATGGCTAACCTCTTTTTTATTATGCGTGGCCTCTCGCGTGGCATCATTTTTGTGGAAACTAAAAAAACATCTTGAACAAAACGGAAACATGGAGAGACTTCGCAATGCTTGATCTCCACTTGACCATCTGAAGATCTCATTCGCATCGCCGCATGTCTCGGCGTCAGATTGAAATAGTTTCAGCTTTTAGCAGCAATGCATCACACACAAGCAGTGGAAGTCGACTTCCCCACACCTTCAATCAGAAACACTATCTGCCTCATCCCATTCTCCAAACGGTTCAACCTTACGAACGGTAAAAAGCAGCCAGATGAGTACCGTAGTTGAAACAAAATCAATGTGCCTCTATCGCCTACAGCATTTGTAGCGCAATCTTTTGTCAGTAATCGCTGTCACGGGATCACCACGCCGCCTGAAACCACGAACTTTACCGCATCTTCAACCGTCATGCCGCTCTCGTGCACATCGCACTCGCGGAACCAGAGCGCAAACCCGGAGGTCGGGTTGGGCATGGTGGGGATGTATACCACCACAAAAAGTTCACCATCCCGCTCCACCTCGGCCGTCACAAAACCCACGGCGCGCACACCGGGACGGGGCCACTCCACGAAGACCGCCCGCCGGTAGGATGAGCCCCCTTCCCGGAAGACTTTGGTCAGCTGCTTGCTGGAGGTATAGATCGACTTGACCAGCGGTATGCGCGCCATCAGATTATCGCCCAGCTTCAGCAGACGTTTACCAAGCACGTTGGTCGCCACCAGACCGGTCAGATAGATCACCACTGCGCCGGTGATCATGCCGATTCCGGGGATATGCCCCCCGCTCCATCCGCAGAGCAGCATCAGGCTGTCCAGGTGGCTGCCCAGGATTCCGTCGGCGAAATTGAAGAGAAATTTGAGGATGAAGATCGTGATCCCAAACGGGATCACGATGAAAATCCCGGCCAGGAATGTTCCCTTGAGATGCTTGATTACAGTTTTCATGCGCATGTTCCCCTGATTTTCTGAATGTCTGCCGGATTGCATTGCCATCCGTACGAGAGTATGGGTATCCCATGTGCCGGCGGATGGCAAGCAGAAACCCCCGCCGGGCAAGCCCAGGCGGGGGTTTCTCACATCATTCCTTCAGCCTTTAAGCCTCAAGATTTTCGTAACGATGCTTACTTATATTCCGGCATCTCGTCAAACTGCAGATAGCGGTAGATCTTCTCTTTGTTGGGTACAATCTTCTCATTGTAAATCGCCAGGAATTCAGCCGGAGTCGGCAGTTTGCCCATGCGTGCGGTGACAGCTCCCAGTTCGGCGGAACCAAGGTACACCTTGGCACCATCACCGATGCGGTCATCGAAGTTGCGGGTCGAGGTTGAAAACATGTTGACCCCATCCGGTACGCGGGCCTGGTTGCCCATGCAGAGCGAACAGCCGGCGATCTCGATCCGGGCGCCGAAGGCGCTGTAGACCGAGAAATAAGCCTCGTCCTTCAGCAGGTCGCTGTCCATGCGGGTCGGCGGGGTGATCCAGGTGCGGACGGCCGGGTTGAACTTCTGGCCGCGCCAGATCTCGGCGGCGGCACGGAAGTGACCGATGTTGGTCATGCAGGAACCGATGAACACATCCTGGATGGGAGTACCGGCCACGTCGGACAAAAGTTTGACGTCATCCGGGTCATTCGGGCAGGCCAGGATCGGCTCGGTGATCTCGGACAAATCGATCTCTATTACGGCAGCGTACTCGGCATTTTTGTCCGCTTCCAGCAGTTCCGGCTTCTTGAGCCACTCGTTGACGGCGTCGATGCGGTTCTGCAGGGTCTGCGGATCCTGATAGTTGTCCTTGATCATCTTCTTCATCAGCGCCACATTGGAGCGCAGATATTTTGCGACCGAATCCTTGGAAAGCTGGATGCAGCCGGCGGCAGCGGAACGCTCGGCGGCGGCGTCAGTCAGCTCAAAAGCCTGCTCGACGGTCAACTCCGGCAGTCCTTCCATCTCCAGAATGCGGCCGCTGAAGATGTTGACCTTGTTCTTCTTGGGAACAGTCAGATGCCCCTGCTTGATGGCCCAGTAAGGGATGGCGTTGACAGCGTCGCGCAGCGTGATGCCGGGGTTGAATTTGCCCTTGAAACGGACCAGTACGGATTCCGGCATATCCAGAGGCATGAAACCCATGGCGCCGGCAAAGGCCACCAGACCGGAACCGGCCGGAAAGGAGATGCCGATCGGGAAACGGGTATGGGAGTCGCCGCCGGTGCCGACCGTGTCAGGCAGCAGCAGACGGTTCAGCCAGGAGTGAATTACGCCATCGCCGGGACGCAGGGCAACACCGCAACGCTCGGCGATGAAGGGGGGCAGGTTCTTGTGCATCTTGACATCGGCCGGTTTGGGATAAGCTGCGGTGTGGCAGAAAGACTGCATGAACATCGGCGAAAGGAACTTGAGGCAGGCCAGTTCCTTCAGTTC
>JACMKN010000096.1 GCA_014380135.1 Deltaproteobacteria bacterium | reverse complement strand
TGGCACGTACAATTTTCATCACCGGCGGGGCGCGCAGCGGCAAGAGTGTCTTTGCCGAAAAGCTGGCGCTGGAGTTCGGGAGTTCACTCTGTTATCTGGCGACGGCCCAGGCGCTGGACAGCGAGATGGATGAGCGTATCGTGCTGCACAGGGAGCGGCGCGGAGAACAGTGGCATACGCTGGAGGAACCGCTTGATCTGCCACGGGTGCTGAAAGAGTGTGATGGCCGCTACCAAGTGATACTGGTGGATTGCATTACACTCTGGCTTTCAAACCTGTTGTTTGCGTATGAGGGGCTGGAAGGGAATCTTGAAGAGCGAATCCTGGTTGATGTTCGGCAACTGGCGGACAGGTTGTTGGAGATGAAAACAGCGGTGATCCTGGTCAGTAACGAGGTCGGCATGGGCATCGTCCCGGAGAACGCTCTGGCGCGTCTGTACCGAGACATGGCCGGCAAGGCCAATCAGTTGCTGGCAGTCGCTGCGGATGAGGTTCATATGGTCATCAGCGGGATACCGTTGCGATTGAAGTAATTGTTTAAAGGAGCTTGAAATGAACAGCGTGCAATTCACCATAAATCGTATCCAGCCGGTCAATGCCGAACTGCTGCAGCAGGCCCAAGCCCGGCTGGACAACAAGACCAAACCGCCCGGATCGCTGGGACGTCTGGAGGAGTTTGCCCGGCGCCTGGTCGCGATCAGCGGCATCTGTGATCCGGATCTTTCGAAAAAGGTCATTTTCACCTTTGCCGCTGATCACGGCGTTGTGCAGGAAGGTGTCTCGCTCTACCCCAGTGAAGTTACACGTCAGATGGTGCTGAACTTCCTGGCCGGCGGGGCCGGGGTAAACGTACTGGCCCGTCATGCCGGGGCCGAGGTGCGGGTGGTGGATGTAGGGGTAGACTACGATTTTGAAGGTGTGGCCGGTTTGATCCACAGGAAGGTTGCCCGCGGCACCCGCAATTTTGTCAAGGGTCCAGCCATGACTCGCGAAGAAATGCTGGCGGCGCTGCGGGTCGGCATCGAGCTGGCCGATCAGTGCAGGGCTGAAGGGGTAGGGTTGGTGGGTACCGGCGAAATGGGCATCGGCAACACCACACCCTCTTCGGCCATCATCGCGGCCATCTCCGGCAAGACGGTAGCCGAGGTTACCCATCGCGGCACCGGCATTGGCGATGATGCTTTGCTGAACAAGATCCGGGTTATCCAGCAAGGGCTGGAGGTCAACAGGCCGGACGGGAACGATCCGCTGGATGTGCTGGCCAAGGTCGGCGGCCCGGAAATCGCCGCCATCGCCGGGCTGGTGCTGGGCTGCGCCGCCAACTCGCTTCCGGTCGTGATCGACGGCTTCATCTCTACCGCCGGCGCGCTGATCGCCTCGGAACTGCATCCCCATGTGCGGGATTACATCTTCGCCGCCCACCGGTCGGTGGAAATCGGCCATCAGTACATGCTGGAGCGGATCGGCGCCGAGCCGATTCTGGATCTGGGTTTGCGGCTGGGGGAGGGGACCGGCGCGGCTCTGGCAATGACGCTGATCGAGGCCGGTGTCAAGATTCTGAAGGAGATGGCCACTTTCGAGCAGGCCGGGGTTACTCACTGAACATACTACAAGAATGGTTGTATTTTAAGTAAACTGGATGTATCTTCATTGTAGATACATTGAGGGAGGGTAGCTCATGGAAACTCAAGTACAAAAATGGGGCCACAGCTTGGCTTTGCGAATTCCAAGTGCGTTTGCAAAGAAAACCAGAATTCAGTCCGGAAGCAGGGTCGATCTGTCTGAAGTCAAAGGCCAGCTTGTCATCACGTTGATTGAGGCTGAAGAGCCAACCCTGGATATGCTGTTAGCGGGGGTCACAGCGGATAATCTTCACCATGAAGTAACCACCGGCGATGCAGTGGGAAATGAAACGTGGTAGCCGTGGACGTGCCGTACACGCCCGAACGTGGTGATATCGTCTGGCTGACCTTTACCCCGCAAGCCGGTCATGAACAGGCTGGCAGACGTCCGGCGCTGGTTTTGTCTCCGGGAGCCTATAACCGCAAAGTTGGTTTGGCAATATTTTGCCCGATAACAAGCCAGGTCAAGGGCTATCCCTTTGAAGTTGCCGTTCCGCAAGGCTTACCGGTGGGCGGGGTTATCCTGAGCGATCAGGTGAAGAGTCTGGATTGGAAAGCCCGGAAGGCGGAGTTCGTCTGTAAACTGCCGGATAGCCTGCTGACGACTGTTTTGAAAAGGCTGGGAACGTTGTTGAATTGTTGACTGGGGAGCATGTGAGTTGAACGGCAATATTCAAAAGACATATAAAATCTGGTGGGGAGATTTTTTAGATTGGGTTGTTTGGCGATTAAAAACAGCCAGGGTATAAATGTTCCATTTTGGAAGATCACCGGTTCACGCGCACGCGAACCGGTCAATAAGAAGTTACAAACGCCGTAGTGCCTAACACAAAATATTTTAAAACAACAAATTATATATAACCGCCGGGTCTATGCGCCTTTACCTGATTACCTTACAATTTCTGACCATCATCCCGCTCCCCTTCAATACCCGTTGCGAGAATGAGGATCTCGGCCGCTCCACCGCCTTCTTCCCGCTGGCGGGACTGACCATCGGCGCTCTGCTGGTTGCGCTCAACTGGCTGATCGCTCCCTGGCTGGCGCGACCGCTGACGGATGCCCTGCTGATTACCGCTCTGGCAGCGGTGACCGGGGCTCTGCATCTGGACGGCCTGGCGGATGTCTGTGATGGTCTGGCGGCGCGTGGAGGGCGGGAGCGCTTTCTGGCGGTGATGAAGGATTCCCATGTCGGCGCGGTCGGCGCGGTCGGGTTGGTGCTGGGGCTGCTGCTGAAATGGCAGGCGCTGCTGGCGGTGCCGGCCGGGCACAAATGGCAGGCGCTGCTGCTGTTCCTGGTTCTGGCCCGCTTCGGTCAGGTGCAGACGATCGTTTTTGCCCGCAACGCCCGTCAGGACGGGCTGGGATTGGCCATGATCAGCGGAGCAGGCATTGTGCAGCTGCTGGCGGCCTGGCTGCTGGCTCTGGCTGGATCCTGGCTGCTGCTGGGAACCGGCGGGCTGGTCGTGCTGTTTGCCGTCATGATTTCCACCTGGCTGCTGAAAGCCTGGTTCCAGCGCCGCCTGGGAGGCATCACCGGCGATGTGATCGGCTGCATCAATGAATTGAACGAGATTTTAGCGCTGATTGTTATTTCTGTAATACCTTAAGTTCCCTTCGACTCCGCTCAGGGAACGCCCGAGAGAGGGTTCATGCAGTAGTCGGTTGTTAGAGCAACCGGTGGCTGAGCGGAGCCGAAGCCAAACCATATTCCATAAGGAGAACACATGCTGACCCAGATCGAATCCGCCCGCCAGGGCATCCTGACCCCCCAGATGACCGCCGTCGCCCTCAAAGAGGAACTCTCAAACGAGTATATCCTGCAGATGGTGGCGGAAGGCAAGATCGTCATACCCTGGAACCACAACCGCAAGCCTGCCCGCATCGCCGGCATCGGCAAGGGCTTGTCCACCAAGATCAACGCCTCGATCGGCACCTCCTCCGACATCATCGACTACGCCGCCGAAGTGCGCAAAGCCCACGCCGCCCAGGAATCGGGGGCCGATACGCTGATGGAGCTTTCGGTGGGGGGCGACCTGGACCGGGTACGGCGCGAGGTGCTCGCCGCCATAGATCTGCCGGTCGGCAATGTGCCGCTCTACCAGGCCTTCTGCGAGGCGGCCAGGAAATACGGCGACCCCAACAAGCTGGACGAGGAGATGCTCTTTGACCTGATCGAAAAACAGTGCGCCGACGGTATGGCCTTCATGGCGGTACACTGCGGCATCAACCTGTACACCATCGAGCGTCTGCGCAAGCAGGGTTACCGCTACGGTGGTCTGGTCAGCAAGGGGGGCGTCAGCATGGTGGCCTGGATGCTGGCCAACAATCGCGAAAATCCGCTCTACGAGAAGTTTGATCGGGTCGTTTCGATCCTGAAGAAATACGACACGGTTCTGTCACTGGGCAACGGTCTGCGCGCCGGAGCGATCCACGACTCCTCGGACCGGGCCCAGATTCAGGAACTGCTGATCAACTGCGAACTGGCCGAGCTCGGCCGTGACATGGGTTGTCAGATGCTGGTGGAGGGGCCGGGACATGTGCCGCTGGACGAGATCGAAGGGAACATCCAGCTCCAGAAACGCATGAGCGGCGGCGCGCCCTATTACATGCTGGGTCCGATCGCCACCGATGTGGCGCCCGGCTTCGACCATCTCACCGCCGCCATCGGCGCGGCCCAGTCCAGCCGCTATGGCGCCGACCTGATCTGCTACATCACCCCGGCCGAACATCTGGCGCTCCCCAACGAACAGGATGTGCGGGACGGGGTCAAGGCGGCCAAGATCGCAGCCTATATCGGTGATATGAACAAGTATCCCGAAAAAGGACGCCGGCGCGACAAGGAGATGTCCAAGGCCCGCCGTGACCTGGATTGGGAGAAACAGTTCCAGCTGGCGCTCTACCCGGAAGATGCCCGGGCAATCCGCGCCAGTCGCACGCCGGAGGACGAGGGCACCTGCACCATGTGTGGCGATTTCTGCGCCTCGCGCGGAGCGAACAAGCTGTTTGCCGGAGATCTGAAAGGCGATAAGATATAATCACATGCAGCGGAGAGTAGCCATGACACCCCATACCCGTATATATCTGATCCGCCACGGCCAGGTGGCAGGCTTTGAGCAGGCGCGCTACAACGGCCAGACCGATGTGGCCCTGACCGACGTGGGACTGGAACAGTACCATGTTATCAAAGATCGTCTGGCTGATAAAAAAATCTCGGCCTGCTACACCAGCGACCTGTCACGCTGTACCATCGGAGCCGGGATCATCTGCGGCCAGTTTGGTATCGAGCCGGTCAGGCGCAGGGAACTGCGCGAGCTTAATGTGGGAGTCTGGGAAGGGCTGGCCTGGCAGGAAATCCAGTCCAAATGGCCCGATGAATGGCAGGCACGGTTGGCCGACCTGGTCAACTATCGGATGCCGCAGGGAGAGAATCCGCTGGATGTCCAGGCACGGCTGATGCCGGTGATCGAAGAAATAGTCGAACGCCACCGTGGGCAGGAACTGCTGGTGGTAGGGCATGGCGGGGTCAACCGCATCGTGCTGCTGAATGCCATCGGAGCACCTATCTCAGCAATGTTCAATATAGAGCAGAGCTACGGTTGCCTTAATATCGTTGATTATTATGCCGACGGCAGGACAACGGTGAAGTTGCTGAACGGGTGATGAAGTTTTAGTAGTTTGTGAATTCCCATAACCGCTGCACCGGAGAGGCTTGCTGTCAATTGACAACAAGCCTCTCTGATATCGTGGTCAGGCAAGCGTGGCTGTGGCTGGTGTGAATACATACACTTCCGTCGGCAACAGTGATAAAATGGGTTCAGGAGGTAAGAAAGCAGAAAAGAAGGTGAGAACCATGAGACGGATACTCGTTCTACTTATAGCGTTGGCACTGGTAATGATGACAGCCGGCGTTGCTCTGGGGCATGGTGGTGTCGGTCTGCGATTCCAGATCGGTTTACCGCTGTTTTTTGGATTCAGTTATCCGGCCGTTTACCATGGCTATCCCGCAGCGTACGGTTACTATCAACCGAGACGGGAGGTTTTCCAGAGACCTGCAAATGCCGGGACGGTCATAGAAAACATCTATGTCAACGGCCAGCTGGTCGATAGGCGGGTAAAGATTTACCAGAACCGTTTATACGATGAGCGGAGAGACGAC
>JACMKN010000095.1 GCA_014380135.1 Deltaproteobacteria bacterium | reverse complement strand
GGCATTATCGAGGTGCAGGGCAACCGGGTTGTGGTGCATCAGATGGACAAATTGCAGAAAATATCGGAACGTCATGAGTAGACGGGAGAAACGGATATGCTGATAGTTATGAACCACACCGCCACCCAGGCGGATGTGGATGCCATTGCAGAGGTAGTCAAGGAAATGGGCTTCAGGGCCGAACCGATTCCGGGCAGTGAACGTACCGCCATCGGTGTGCTGGGCAACCAGGGCTATGTGGATGACACCAAGATTCTGGATATGTCGGGTGTGCAGCGGGTGATCCACGTTTCCAAACCTTACAAGCTGGTCTCGCGCGATTTTCATCCCGAAGACACGATCGTCAATGTGGCCGGCGTCAAGGTCGGGCAGGGGTGCCGCCCGGTCGTTGTCGGCGGGCCGTGTGCCGTGGAGAGTGAGGAGCAGATCATCAAGACCGCATTGTTTGTCAGGAGTTGCGGAGCGGACATGTTGCGGGGTGGCGCCTTCAAACCGCGCACCGGGCCGCATTCCTTCCAGGGGCTGCGTGAGGAGGGGCTCAAACTTTTGGCCAAGGCCGGCCAGGAGAGCGGCCTGCCGATTGTGACCGAGGTGATGAGTCCCGACAACGTCGGTCTGGTGGCCGAGTACGCCGACCTGCTGCAGGTGGGGGCCCGCAACATGCAGAACTTTGATCTGCTGCGCGAGCTGGGCAGGATCCGCAAGCCGGTGCTGCTGAAGCGCGGCATGAGCGCCACGGTGGAAGAGTTTCTGGCGGCGGCGGAATACATTCTGGCCGAGGGCAATGATCAGGTCATCCTCTGCGAACGCGGCATTCGCACCTTTGAGACCGCTACCCGCAATACCCTCGATCTTTCCGTCGTGCCGCTGATCAAGGAGATGTCACACCTGCCGATCCTGGTAGATCCGTCGCACGCCACAGGCAAGCGCTCGCTGGTGGCCCCCATGGCCAAGGCCGCCCTGGTTTCCGGAGCTGACGGTGTGCTGGTGGAGGTGCATCCCGAGCCTGAAAAGGCGCTTTCCGATGGCCCGCAGTCGCTGACCTTTGCCGGATTTGAACAGCTGATGCGCGATATCAGCAAGTTAACGGAGTTTCTTGGTTATCGTTAATCAGTGTATACAAAATGCTTGAATTATTCATTTCATCGGAGTAATAATCTGACAGCTGATCGTTCTCTCTACCCTGTTCGCCGGTTGCAGTGCCCGGGCGGAATATTGAACAAAAAGGGGGTCGCTCCCTGCTGTGGTGTGCTGCCTTCAGTACGCGGGTTTGCCTGAAACAGTATACTGACTCCCACGCTTAAGGAACTCGCTGGAGGCCCTTAATGCTGACGGCAGGGTGGAGAGAATAAGTGAAAAGGGGATGCCGCAAGGCAGCCCCTTTTTTTAATGTGTCAAATGTTTTTTCCTGGTCTATTCTTGCTTTAAAATACCTCTCAAACACTCCAGCAGGCGCCGGTTCTCCTGACCAGTTCTGATCGCAATCCTGAAAAAACGTTTCGTCAGCCCCATGAAGCTGCTGCAGTCGCGGATCAGTATGCGCTGCTGCAGCAGGCGCTCCCGCAGTTCTCCGGCGGTCAGACCCTCTTTGATTTCAACCAGCAGATAATTGACACTGGAAGGGTAGACCCTCAGCTGGGGGAACTGCTCCAGTTTCTGAATGAGATCGCTGCGCTCCCGGCGAATGAATTCCAGTGTCAGACGATTGTGCGCACTGTCCTGCAGCGCTGCCGACCCGGCCGCCTGGGCCAGAGTGTTAACGCTCCAGGGCCCGCCCATCGCATCCAGCTGTTCGGTCAGCGTGGCATCGCCGATGGCATATCCCAGGCGCAGGCCGGGGATTCCGAAAAACTTGGTCATGGAACGGAGCACGATCGCATTTTCACTCTGTGCGACAAAATGCTTGGACGAGGCCTCTTCGCAGAAGTCCATGAAGGCTTCGTCCAGGACCATGAAAACGCCGGCGGCCAGGCATAGTTCGTAGACCTGTTCCACCGTCTGTCGGGAGTGGAGAGAACCGTTGGGGTTGCCGGGATTACAGAGATAGAGTACGTTGATGCCGCCAGCCAGGGCCAGCTCCAGCTGCCCGGTGTCGATCGAGAAGTTGCTTTCCGGAGTCAGTATGAAGTGCTGTATCTGCCAGTGATGCTGGTTCAGCGCCCGGACGTATTCGCTGAATGAAGGTGATATGATCAGGGCTTTTTTGCCTGGCAGCATGGCCGGCAGGTTGTAGATCAGCTCGGTGGAACCGTTGGCGACGGCAAAATTTTCGGGCGACAGGTTGTGGTAGTGCGCCAGCGCCTGCTTCAGTTCCCTTTGGCTGCTGTCGGGATAGTGTACCAGGTTGTCCAGCGAACGAATCAGGGCCTTACGTACCAGCAGGGATATACCGAGCGGGTTTATGCTGGCTGAAAAATCGGTCATGTCAGCGGGCGACACTCCCAGCATTCGGGCGGCCGTGAATACGTTGCCGCCATGATCATAGGGAAGGGACATTGATTCCTCGCAGGCAGAAGGCGGCGGCTATGCACAGGGCGGCCATCAGGATCGTAGATATGTACATCAGTCTGATCATAACGCGGTAGGCTTCCTGGTCAATCGGCTGCAGCGGGTCGCCGATCTGCTCTTTCCAGGATGCCACGCAGCCGTAACTGGCTGCACCCCCCAGTCGAATCCCCAGGGCGCCGGCCGCTGCGGCTTCCGGGTGGCCGCTGTTCGGTGATGGATGCTTGAGGCGGTCGCGCAGCGTGATACGGGCTGCGGCAACTGCGGAACGACCGGTCAGTGGGGCGGCGATGATCAGCAGCAGGGCGGTCAGGCGGGCCGGGATAAAATTGAGCAGGTCGTCCATGCGGGCCGAGGCCCAGCCCATCTGCAGATAATGCTCGTTTTTATAGCCGACCATCGAGTCCAGTGTGCTGACCCCCTTGTAGGCCATCGCGGCCACCGGTCCGCCGGCCGTTAGCCAGAACAGCGGTGCAATAATCCCGTCCGAAGTGTTTTCGGCGACCGTTTCCACCAGCGCCCGCCAGATGTCGGTTTCTTCAAGCAGATTGGTATCCCGCCCGACAATCCATGACAGATAGTGTCGTGCCGTCTGCAGATCACCGGCTGCCAGGGCTGTTGCGACGCGGGCCGACTCGACGTGCAGCGAACGCGCAGCCAGACAGGTGGACGAGATCAGGACGGCGCCCAAAAAGCCGGCCAGCGGATGGAAAACGGTCAGCAGTTGCAGCAGCAGCCAGCTTGCTCCCGCGGCACTGCCGGCCGTTATCAGCAGCAGCAGGATGCCGGCACTGCGTTGATCAAGCCAGGGTCGGCGCAACCCCTGATCCAGCACATGAATCAAGCGTCCGATCGCGACGACCGGATGGGGCAGCCAGCGCGGGTCGCCGACGATCAGATCCAGCAGCAGCGCCAGTGCGATGATCAGCGGATCAGGGGCTGTCACTGCCCAATCCGCAGATGCCGAGCAGTCGCGGCAGGTCCAGGTGCTTTTCAAGCTGCTCCGCCAATTGGTCAAAGGGATCATGCTGCGACTGTTTCTGAATGCCGCGCCGCAGCGGCATGCCCTTCTCCAGGCGGACGCGGTTCAGGTAGATCTCCCGGAAACGGGTATTCTCGAAGAGGCCGTGCAGATAGGTGCCGAAGATGCGACCGTTGGGTGACACACCGCCGTCCTCGACCGATACCGAGGAGTCGCCGCGCCGGAAAATGCGGGCGAACGGCCTGATATTGGCGGCCAGGGTGGTCTTGCCCATGTGGATCTCGTAGCCGGTCATGACACCGTTGCACTCCGGCGCGACAACCAGGCCGGCCTCATTCAGGTAGGCCAGCGCCTGATGGGTTTCCTTCTCCTGCAGAATCTCGGTTTCTCCCGGAAGCAGGTCAAGTCCCTGGGCTTCCTTGATCGAGGACTCCAGGTTGCCGGGATCCAGCACCCGCGTGCCGAGCATCTGAAAGCCGCCGCAGACTCCGACAACATGCCCGTTGAAATCCTTGATTTCATCAAACAGACCGCGCTCCATCAGGAAATACAGGTCGGCTATGGTTGACTTGCTGCCGGGTATGATCAGGACATCCAGGCCATGCAGCTGGCCGGTCCCCTCGACATAGCTGATGCGTACGTCCGGTTCGTTCATCAACGGATCAAAATCGGTAAAGTTTGATATGCGCGGCAGCTTGAGGATACCGATGTGGATCTTTTTGTGACCGGTCAGGATGTTGACAACCTTGGAGTGCTGGGCGAGAGCCATGCTGTCTTCCGCCGGCAGGTTCAGGTCCGGGAACCAGGGCAGTACGCCCAGCACCGGTATGCCAGTCCGCTCCTGGATGAATTCAATCCCCGGCGCCAGGATTGACGCGTCCCCACGGAACTTGTTGATGATGATCCCGCGGATATAGGTTCGTTCCAGCGGTTCCAGCAGTTCAATCGTGCCGATAATCTGGGCGAAGACCCCGCCCCGATCAATATCCGCCACCAGGATAACCGGACAGCGCGCCATAAGGGCTACCTTGAGGTTGGCGATATCATTGCTTTTCAGGTTGATCTCGGCGATGCTGCCGGCCCCTTCGATCACGATGAATTCATAGGCCTGCTGCAAACGTTCGAAGCTTTCCCTGACCTTGATAAAGGCGCTGGACTTGTAGGCATCGTATTCGGTGATCGACATGTTGCCGACCGGACGTCCCTGAACTATGATCTGGCAGCCGGTGTCCGAGTTCGGCTTGAGCAGCACCGGATTCATGTCGGTATGGGGATTGATGTCGCAGGCCTGGGCCTGTACCGCCTGGGCACGGCCAATCTCGCCCCCCTCCGGGGTGACGTAAGAGTTGAGTGACATGTTCTGGGACTTGAAAGGGGCGACGGTCAGGCCGCGCTTGAGCAGCAGCCGGCAGAAGCCGGCGGTGACGATCGATTTTCCCACGTCGGAAGCGGTGCCGCAGAACATGACCGCTCCCGCTTGCGGCAGCGGTTCCTGTCCGGTTGAATTCTCCGACTCTTTTGATGCGGCCCCATATTTGCCGGCATAGCCACGGGGAGTCACGATCCGTCCCTGCTGGTCGATAAAAGTGCTGGCGTTGCCGATCAAGACGATACTGGACATGTCAATTTCGTGATCCAGCAGCCGGTCAAGAGTGGTCACGGTTATGGATTCCCAGTCACGGCAGGCGTTGCGAACGATTCCGGCCGGTGTGCTGCCGGGACGCTGTGAAAGTATGATCCGGCGTGCTTCCTCAATCTGGGTGATGCGGCTCTTGCTGCGCGGATTGTAGAGCGCAATGACGAAGTCGGCCCTGGCAGCCGCTTCCAGCCTGATCTTGATCAATCCCCAGGGCGTGAGCAGATCGGACAGCGAGATGACGGCAAAATCATGCATCAGCGGCGCACCGAGCAGTGCCGCAGCAGCCTGGACAGCCGAGATGCCCGGAACAACCCGCACATCGGGCTGGGGGGTCTCGGGGTTTTCTTTTGCATCCGCTTCGATCAGCTCCAGCACCAGTCCGGCCATGCCGTAGATGCCGGAATCCCCACCGGAAACCAGAGCTACAGCCTCCCCGGCGCGGGAACGGCGGATAGCTTCCCGGCAGCGCTGAACCTCCTGCATCATGCCGGTGGAGATGATCTGCTTGCCATCCAGTAACGGGCGGACCAGTTCGATGTAATTGTCATAACCGATGATCGTGTCAGAAGCTGCGATGGCCTGTCTGGCCGCGTCGGTCAGATGCTCGACCGCTCCGGGTCCGGTGCCGACGATATGGAGTGAAGCCATGGGTGGTCCTCGCTGAAGGATGGAGGTCGAAAATGGTGCTGGATTCTACACGTCAGGCAGGGGAGATGCAAGCCGGGAATGGGAAAAACGGTGATTTGAATCAGCCGCGGTACGAAGAATAAAGCTGTTTGACGCGTGCCTGGTAATCACGGGTTTCACGGGGCAGGCGATCCGGTCTTTTGTCAACGTTGCCGGGTCCCCAGTTGTAGGCCGCCAGAGCCGAATCGATATTGCCGTCATAGCGTTGCAGCATGTCGCCCAGGAAACGGGTGCCGGCCATGACATTCTGTTCGGGATCGAACGAGTCATTGACGCCCAGCGAGCGGGCCGTGGCCGGCATCAGCTGCATCAGGCCGCGTGCGCCGGCGTGGGAAACCGCCTGGGGATTGAAATTGCTTTCGGCCTTGATAACCGCTTTTATCAGGCCCACATCGACACCGTAGCGGCGGGAGGCTTTGGCGATGATAGAATCAAGCCAGGCCGTTCCGGAGTGTGACGAAGGTGCCTCCGCTTGCGGAGCGGTGACAGTCGGCAGGTCCTGAAGTCGGGATGATGATGGATTTGCGGGGGGGAAGTGTTCTTCAGCCGATTCCGGCAGGTTGGAGCGGTAGGCCTGAATCAGCGAGCTTGCTGACGACAGCGGGTTGCTGAATGATTGCTGTGGAGTCGAATCCGACGGCCCGTCACCGGACAGCGAAAGTGATGTCTGCAGCATCTGCAGTGTCAGCGACTCGGCCATTGCTCTGGCTTTCTCGCTTGCGGTCGTTTCGGACGCTTCTCCGGAAATGGCCTTGTCAAGCCGGTCGGAGAATCCGCGATCCTGCTGAACGGAATTATTGTCCGGCGTTGTCCGGAGCGGGGCAAGCGCAGCAAGCAGTGAAAGGTTGTCGGTGGCGCGTATCGACATGATGACTATTCCTCGACAGTGGACAGATTCTTCTTTTTCAGCTTTTCGATCAGGGTCGTACGTTTCAGGTTAAGCAGCAGGGCCGCTTCTTTCTTGTTTCCGCCGGTACGCTGCAGGGCCTGCATGATCAGGCGGTTTTCAAACTCGTCAACGGCGGAATTGATGCAAATACCCCCTTCAGGGAGTTGGTCCCAGTCTGCCAAACCGGCCGCTTGCATAGATGTCTTGGGTAGCACCGGTACCTGGATCTGCATCGACTGCATACCGGAAAGGTATTTTTCGGGAAGATCGTCCGGTGTGATGAAGCCGCTTCCCTTCAGAATGACAAGCCGTTCCACAAGATTTTCCAGCTCCCGCACGTTGCCGGGCCAATCGTATCGGCACAGAATGTTCAAGGATTCCTGGGAAAAACCTTTCAGCGCATGGCGCTTGTCGGAGTTGAAGCGTACCAGGAACGTATGTATAAGCAGAGGTATGTCCTCGCGCCGCACCCGCAGCGGAGGTACCGTGATCGGTATGACCGACAGCCGGTAGTATAGATCCTCGCGAAAGTCACGACTGGCCACCAACTCCTCAAGATTTTTGTTGGTTGCGGCAACGATGCGTACGTCGACCTTTTGCGATTTTGATGCCCCTACCGGCTCGAATTCCCTGTTCTGAAGGACTCGCAGCAGCTTGACCTGCAGGGTGGCCTTCATATCGCCGATCTCATCGAGAAACAAGGTGCCCTTGTCGGCCATCTCGAAACGCCCGGCCCGGTTGGAATAGGCGCCGGTGAACGATCCCTTGACATGTCCGAACAGCTCGCTTTCCAGCAGGCTATCCGGTATCGCAGCGCAATTGACCGGAATAAAGTTCTTTCCGTTTCTGCTGCTCAACTGGTGTATCGCTCGTGCTGCAAGTTCCTTGCCGGTGCCCGACTCGCCCTGTATCAATACGGTCGCATTCGAGGCAGCCACCTTGGTTATCAAGCTGAACAATTCCTGCATGGGGGCACTGGTGCCGATCATTGATGCCGATAGCAGCTGGTGTTGACTGTTGTCTCCGACAAAACTGTCCAGTTTCTTCATGTTTTGGAATTCTCGAGCCCGCAGCACGAGGCTCTCCAGTTCGTCCAGATTGAGTGGCTTCGGAAGTGTAAACGCGTTTGCGCAGGCAGTCAGCTTGACGCCCACGGCTGCGGTGTCACCGTAGACAATCAATGCCAGCAGCGGATTGATCGCGGCTGCGCGTTCCTGGAAATCAGGGGCAATTGACCGCAGGTGGGCAGCGTCCGCTATGACAATGCCAACATCATATTTGTTGACGGTGTCAAAAATTGGCGCGTTTCGCTCCGGGAAGACGACATTATGTCCCTGATACGTCAAAAAAGCAGATATCAGATCCCTGGTTTTGGCGTCGTTATCTGCGATATAAATACTGCTGGTTGCGCTCATGGCAGGCGGGTTCCAATGCTTTATGAGGTTGGATTATCGGGCATACTACGCATAGTTATTTTAAAAGTCAATAAAATGACTTGCATCAAACTGATTTTAATTAACTTGTAAGTTCTTTTTCTACAACAGATAATTTCGTATTCTTACTCATGTCGCTTGATATGGATCGATTTGCATGATAAATTCACGCGCCTGTAAAGCTTTAGTCAACTGACTGTTCATTATGGAGTCCGGGGAGAAAATTAATGCAAGATGCGCTTGTGCCGATCAAGGTTGACGCTGCTCACGGTGAACTGATCCAGCTGGTAAGTTTCAATCTTGATCAGGAAGAATATGGTGTTGATGTTCTCAAGGTTCGTGAAATCATTCGTATGCCGATTGTTACGCGGGTTCCCAACACCCCCAACTATGTGGAGGGCGTCATCAATCTGCGTGGCAAGGTTATTCCGATAATATCCATGAGAAAAAAATTCAGTCTGACGGAAGCCGAAAACGACAAGCAGACCAGGATAATGGTTATGGACGTGGAGGGCGAGTTGATGGGTTTCATTGTGGATGCCGTGTCAGAGGTCATCCGCATCTCCGGCAGCGAGATCCAGCCTTCTCCGGCCGTAGTCAGCGGAGGTATCGATCAGGAATGCATTGCCGGGGTCATTAATCAGGCCGAGCGTCTGCTGGTCTTGCTCAAGCTGGAGATGATGTTTTCACGTGATGAAAAGAAATTCTTTACCGGGATGTAATCCTGTTTCGGAGCAATACAAGCTCAATACCATATGGAAAATGATCCGGGAGTAAGCCAACATGCCACCGATTGATTGCGAAGACCAGGAACTGCTGGAAGGTTTTCTGGCCGAGACGACTGAACTGCTTGAAAAGCTGGATGACGACCTGATAACTCTTGAGAAAAGCTCCGATGACACCGAACTGATGAACCGGATTTTCCGGTCGATACACACCATCAAGGGCGCTTCCAGTTTTCTCGGTTTTGACCTGCTCGTCAAGGTTGCCCACAAGACGGAGGATGTTCTGAATCGTCTCCGCAAGCGGGAACTGGTCGTTACTCCCGAGATCATGGACGTCATTCTTGAAGCGACCGATCTTGTCAAGCTGCTGGTGGCTGACATCAAGGCCGGTGAGATCCAGGAGCGCGAAACCGAAGGCACTATCGCCAAGCTGCTGCCGTTTCTGACGGAAAACGCCGGAGTTGCCCAGCCTCCAGCCGCAGGAGCAACGCCGACAGAACCGGTTGCGACTGCTGCTACGGAACAACCGCAACCAACGCCGGTAGTGGAGACCTCCTCGGCTGCGCCGTCCACGCCACCAGCAACTGCTTCAGTACCGGTGCCGGCACCGCAACCGGCTGCGAATGTCGCCCCAAAAAAGATACCGGCGCCTCCCAAACCTTCCGATGCCAAGGGCGATGATCTGTCCGACAGTTCAACGGTCAGGGTTGATGTCAAACGGCTTGACGATCTGATGAATCAGGTCGGCGAACTGGTTCTGGAGCGCAATCGCATGATCCAGATCAACCAGGACCTGCAGCAGGGTGACGCCAATCGGCCCGATTTTCAGGAAGAGTTCGGCAAGCTTACCAAGCGCATGAGCTTTGTTACCTCGGAACTGCAGATGCAGGTTCTCAAGATGCGCATGATCCCGGTGGAAAAGGTCTTCAAGAAGTTTCCGCGTATCGTGCGCAGCATGTCCCGCGACCTGGGCAAAGAGGTCGATCTGCAGATCTTTGGCGAGGAAACCGAACTGGATCGTTCGGTTGTGGACGAAATCGGCGATCCGCTGATTCACCTGATCCGCAACGCCATGGATCATGGACTCGAATCGCCGGATGAACGTATGGCGGCCGGCAAATCAAGGGTCGGAACGCTGGTTCTGGCGGCGGTGCATGAAGGCAACCAGATCATCATCAGTATCAAGGATGATGGCCGCGGCATCGATACCGAGCGGGTCGGCCGCAAGGCGGTCGAAAAGGGGCTCTTGAGCGAGGATCAACTGGCGGCAATGAGCCAGCGCGAGATGTTCGATCTGATCTTCCTGCCCGGATTTTCAACCAAGGAAAAAGCCACCGACCTTTCGGGGCGCGGTGTTGGCATGGATGTCGTCAAGACCAACATCAAAAAGCTGAACGGACTGATCGAGATCAAGAGCGAAAAAGGGCAGGGCTCCGAATTTATCCTGCGTCTGCCGCTGACACTGGCGATCATCCAGTCACTGCTGGTGGAGGTGGAGGGTGAAGTCTATTCGATTCCGCTTTCGTCGGTACTCGAAACGATTCGCGTCGATCAGCGCAAATTCCATATGATCGGCGGCCAGGAAGTCTTGAAGCTGCGCGATATGGTTCTGCCGCTGATCCGTTTGCAGAAGGTTTTCAACGTCCAGCAGCGTTATGAACGTGACGATATCTGTTATGTCGTTGTGGTAGGCGCCGCGGATAAACGGATGGGGCTGGTTGTGACCCGACTGGTCGGACAGCAGGAGGTCGCCATCAAGTCGCTCGGCAATTATCTGGCCAATATTCCCGGTATAGCCGGCTCCACGATACTGGGAGACGGTCGTGTCACGCTGATCGTAGACCCGGTCGGCATGATTGAGGGCAATGAATGATCGATCATTTGATCAGCAGGCCGTCAATCCCTACTTTTGAAAATTATCAAGGGGTAAACAGTGGCAATATCTGATAAGGATTTTGAACAGCTCAGGGATTTTATCTACAACCTGTGCGGCATGTATTTCCATGCCACCAAGAAGTATTTCCTGGAAAGCCGTTTGACACGCAGGATGGAAGCAACCGCTACAAAGTCGGTTCAGGACTATTACCTGCTGCTCAGATCGCCCAGGGGAACTGAAGAAATCAAATACCTGATGGACGAGGTCACCACCAACGAAACCTATTTCTTTCGCAATGTTCCGCAACTGGCCGCCCTTGAAACCAAGCTGCTGCCCGAAATTGTCGAGGCAAAAAACAAGATGGGCTTCCGTAAACTGCGCATCTGGAGCGCCGCTTCATCCTCGGGGGAAGAAGCCTATACCATGGCGATGATCCTGCTGGAAAAACGGACCACGCTGCTGAAAGACTGGATCATCGAGATCGTCGGCACCGACATCAACGAGACCGTCATTGCCCAGGCCAAAGAGGGCATTTACAACGCCTATTCCGTCCGCAATATTCCGGATGTCTACAGACGTAAATACATCCGGGAGGACAATGGCAAGTTCATCCTTTCGCCCGAAGTCAAAAAGTTCGTTACCTTCAACAAATTAAACCTGTACGAAGACTCCAAGATGATCTTTATGAAGAGCTTCGATTTCATCTTTTGCGCCAATGTACTGATCTATTTTGATACCGCTTCAAAATCAAAAGTTGTCCAGCACTTCTACAACAACCTGCAGCCGTACGGATATTTCTTTGTCGGCCAATCCGAATCCCTGCACGGGGTCAATGATAAATTCAAGACCGTGCATTTCCCAGGTGGTTTTGGCTACAAAAAATAGCCTGAAAGGTTTTGAACATGGACAAAAATCTGATGCTGGAACGAGCTGAAATACTGGTGGGGGCGGTGGATGACCTCCCAACCATTCCGGTTGTTGCAACCCAGGTGATTCAGATGCTGGATGATCCGGATGTCAGCGTCGAAGAAATTGCCGACCTGATGCTGACCGACCAGGTAATGACCGCCCGTGTCATGAAGCTGATCAACTCGCCGGTCTACAAACCGGCCCACGAGATCACGTCACTGAGGCGGGCGCTGGTCTATCTTGGCCTGCGGCATATCCGCGAACTGGCGCTGACCACGTCGGTCATCGGCGCTTTCGATGCCGACTCGGGCGCCATCGGGCTGAACCTGTTCTGGGAACACTCCTTCGGCGTCGGCATGGTTTCCAAGATTATCGCAAGAAAAGTCGGCTACGAAGATCTGGAAAAGGCCTACATCGCCGGAATAATTCATGATCTGGGAGAAGTTTTCCTGAGCAACTACCTGCGCGAACCGTTTCAGGAAGTGCTGGACAAGATCAAAAGCCATCCGATAAAACTGGTTGACGCCGAGGCGGACATGCTGGGCACGACCCATTGCGAAATCGGACTATGCATCGCACGCAAATGGAATTTTCCGGAAGTGTACTGCGAAGTCATCTCCTGCCACCACAACCCGGGCCGGGCCACCATCGACCCGATCCTGTCTGCGATCGTCAATCTGGCGGATCTGTTCTGCACCGTCCGCGAACTGAATTATGGCGGAAGCCAATGGATCAGCTTCAACTTAAACGAGGAAGAAGCCTGGTCGATCCTGAAAAAGGCATCGCCGGCACTGGCCCAGCTGGATGAGGAACGCTTCTGCTATGAACTGGACGATGCCGTTCCCGATGTCAAGGAGCTGGTTGCTTCGATCTTTAATTCCACTGAACGGGTGAATCCCTGATGATCACGCCACAAACCACAAAAACACGCGTCCTGATAGTCGATGACTCATCCTTCATGCGGATGGCCATCCGCAGCATCCTCTCCAAGGATCCGGCCTTTGATATCGTCGGCACCGCTGCAGACGGTATGGAAGGGGTCGAAAAGGCGATCATTCTCAAGCCGGACATCATCACGATGGACATCGAGATGCCGCGCATGGACGGCATTGCCGCCCTGAAGCAGATCATGGCTAAGGCTCCCACCAAGGTCATCATGGTCTCCACGCTGACCAACGAGGGGGCCAAGGCTACCTTCGAAGCGCTGGATGCCGGCGCGATCGACTACATCCCCAAGAATGTCACCGACTCCTCCGACGCGCAGAATATCTTCCGCCAGGAATTGCTGCGCAAGATGCAGGAGGCGGTCAGGTCGCGCTTTTCACGCCCGCCAGGCCTGGCATCTCCCGCAATCCGGCTTGCCTCTGCCGCAGCCACAGTTGCCGCAGCGCAGCGCCCGATAGCATCCAAGTTGACCGGCAAAAAAATCCAGTACGTCGGCATCGGCGCCTCCACCGGCGGGCCGGTGGCGCTGCAGGAGGTGCTGTCGCGCATACCGGTCAATTTCCCCTACGGCGTCATGGTCGGCATCCATATGCCCAAGGCCTTTACCGGGCCGTATGCCGACCGGCTCAACGCCAAATGCTCCATGACGATCCGCGAGGCGGTTGATGGCGATATCCTCAAGCCGGGGCTGGCGCTGATCGCACCGGGCGGCCTGCATACCACGCTGATCCGTCAGGGTAACAATATCGTCGTAAAGACCCAGCCCACCTCCAACTATCCCCAGTATGTTTATATCCCCTCGGTTGACCTGATGCTCTCCAGCATGGCCGAAGCCACCAACGGTTCGATGCTGGGGGTTATTCTGACCGGTATGGGCAGCGATGGATTCAAGGGCATGCAGCTGTTGAAGCAGAAGGGGGGCGTAACGATTGCCCAGGATGAGGCTACCTCGACCATCTACGGCATGCCCAGGGCCTGTGTCGAAGGGGGCGTGGCCGATGAGGTCCTGCCGCTGGGGCAGATCGGATTCGAGATATCCAAGTTTATGTGATGGATTTTTAGATCATTGTAGTTGTGAAAAGGCCAGATCGTGTTAGCGACCTGGCCTTTTTTCAGCTTTTTTTCATGGTGCGACTTATTGTGTCAGGTAGTTGTGGTAGGGTTGGAGCCGGGAATTCAGATGGCGGTGAGCAGAGTTTCGATGGGGAGGAAAAACGGCAGTAAACACTGGATAGGATGCGGTGAAAATTACACGATACATATTAGAAAGACGTGTTTTTGGGTGAGGGTGTGGTAGGTTGGGGCGGGGTGGATTGGAGGAGTATACAAGTCCCCCTTTTGTAAAGGGGGATTCAGGGGGATTTGATTTTGAACCTGAGATGCTGTTTGTGTGGGGTTAGTTAG
>JACMKN010000094.1 GCA_014380135.1 Deltaproteobacteria bacterium | reverse complement strand
GGCAGAATGGCACTGGAAACGGCGCTCATAATCAATACCAGTCTGAACAGGAGACCGTCATGATAGCGATGGTGGATTTAAAAACGCAATATCACGCCTTGAAAGCCGAAATCGACAAGGCGGTTCTGGACGCCATCGAAAGCACCCAGTTCATACTGGGACCGAACGTCACCGCCTTTGAGCAGGAAACGGCCGCCTATCTGGGCGCTCCCTACGCAGTATCCTGCGCTTCCGGCACCGATGCCCTGCACCTGGCCATTCTGGCAGCCGGGATCGGTCCGGGCGATGAAGTCATCACTTCGCCATTTACCTTTATCGCCACGGCCGAGGCGATCTGTTACGCCGGCGCAACTCCGGTCTTCGTGGATATTGACCCGCAGACATTCAACCTCGATCCGGCACTGGTCGAGGCCGCCATTACCCCACGCACCAAGGCGGTCATCCCGGTGCACCTCTTCGGACAGCCGGCCAACATGACTCCAATCATGGCTGTCTGTGAAAAGCACAATCTGCTGTTGATCGAGGACTGCGCCCAATCTTTCGGCGCTGCAGTCAATGGCAAGATGACCGGCACATTGGGTTCACTGGGCTGTTTCAGCTTCTTCCCCAGTAAGAACCTGGGCTGTTACGGCGACGGCGGACTGGTCACCTGCGCCACAGCCGAACTGGCCGAGCAGGTCAAGGTGCTGCGCAACCACGGCAGCCGCGTACGCTACCACCACAGCATAATCGGCTACAACAGCCGTCTGGACGACATTCAGGCCGCCATACTGCGGGTCAAGCTGAAACGGATTGACGAGTTCAACGCCGGCCGCCGGAGAGTGGCGCAGCTTTACTCGGAACTGCTCAAGGACGTGGTTTCCGTACCGTTTGAAGACGGCCGGGGCGTACACGTCTACCACCAATACACGCTGCTGACCAACAAACGCGACGTCATTATGGCCAGATTATCCGAGCAGCAAATATCATCGGCCGTGTACTACCCGATCCCGCTCCACAAACAGGATGTCTTTGCCGAGGCATACGCCGGAGTCAGACTGCCGGTGGCGGAAGATGTGGCCAACCGCTGCATGTCACTGCCGGTTTACCCGGAGATGCCGGAAGAATCGGTACGTCTGGTAGCGGAAACCGTTAAAGGTGCCATTGTTGGATAATCTCTCCCGGCGCATCATGATCGTCGCCGGAGAGGCCTCCGGCGACATCTACGGCGCCGATCTCGTCCGCGAAACTCTCAAACTTGATCCGGATCTGCACTTCTTCGGCATCGGCGGCGCCCGCATGCGTGAAGCCGGGGTCGAGACCCTGGTGGACTCGGCCGATATGGCTGTGGTCGGCCTGGTGGAGGTTCTGAAACACTTCGATGTCATCTCCGCTGCTTTCCTGAAGCTCAAGAAGATCCTGCTGAATGAACGCCCGAGTCTTTTGATCCTGATCGACTATCCCGGTTTCAACCTGCGGCTGGCTAAAATCGCCAGAAAAGCCGGTGTCAAGGTGTTCTACTATATCAGCCCGCAGATCTGGGCCTGGCGTCAGGGACGTGTCAAGAAAATAGCCCGGCTGGTGGATCATATGGCGGTCATCCTGCCGTTCGAGGCCCCCTTCTACGAAAGGGCCGGTGTGCCGGTAACCTTTGTCGGCCACCCCATGTCGGACATGGTCAATGTCAGCCTGGATCGCAATCAGACGGCAGCCAGCTTCGGACTCGACCCGCTCCGAAAGATTATCGGCCTCTTCCCCGGCAGTAGAAAAAATGAGATCGAGCGCCTGCTGCCGGTGATCGTAGCCTCGGCCGTACAGCTGAAACAACGCTTTCCCGGAATCCAGTTCGTACTGCCGCTGGCCTCCACTCTGAATGCCGCTGCCATCACGCCGCAACTGACGGCGGCCGGTCTGGATGTCGTCATGACCCGCGAGCGGATTCATGACCTGATCCGGGCCTGCGATGCCGTCATCTCCGTTTCCGGCACCGTCACACTGGAAATTGCACTGGTGGGCACCCCGATGGTGATCATCTACAAACTCTCGCCCCTGACCTATCAACTGGCCAAACGCCTGGTAAAAATTCCCAACATCGGCCTTTGCAACATTGTGGCGGGTGAAACGGTCGTCAGGGAACTGATCCAGGACGAAGCAAATCCAAAGAACATCTTCGCCGAAATCGTCTCTATACTGACCGATGGCAATTACGACGACACAATCAGGCACAAGCTTGCGGAGATCCGTTCCAGACTGGGGTGCGGCGGAGCATCGCGAAACGTGGCACGACTGATACTGACCCTGATGGAACAGCCGTGAAACAGACCGTGCGCCTTTCGCAGACGAACAAATCACAACGAGGAACCTATTGATGCTGCGCAACAATCCATGGCTGGAGGCGACTCTCGTCATAACCGTACTGATACTGGCCACCGCCTTGATAGCTGTCAGCGGGGCCGACCTGGCGGTTTCCTCCCGATTTTACAACGCTGGAGGTTGGCCGGAGGGGGAACTGTTCCCCTGGAAACTGCTCTACCATGTGGACAGATATCCAGCCGTCCTGCTGGCGGTCGGCGGGCTGTGCACAGCGGCGCTGTCTTACAGAATTCCTGCCTGGAGTCACTGGAAAAAGGGGGGTGTATTTCTGACGCTGCTTCTGATTCTGGGTCCCGG